>JBDKVB010000016.1 GCA_039679385.1 Armatimonadia bacterium
GCTTTGAGCACCTGCTTCGCGCGCCGATTGAGACGCTCGTCGTGAAGGTTGAGCGTAGCGAGTTCCAACAGAAACCAGGTAGGCATGCTTGAGTCACCTCAAGCACCGATACTTCTTGCCGACCGGCCAAGAACCTCCTCCCCCCCCACGAAAAAGATGTGGGTAATGTATAGACGCGTGGCGAGGGGGAGTCGAGCGGCAGCGAGACGGGGGTGAGGTCAAGGCCCGTGGCGCCCCATCCTCAGCCATCAAGAGGACACCCTTCTCTCGAGGTACTGACGGGCACCGGCTCGGTTCTGGTCGACAGCTCTGGTTCCGTCCCTCACCAGGAAGTGGGTAACCGCCCAGGTCTGGCTCGCCTTGATACGCACCGCCCGGGGTGGTAGAATCGCCCCACGTGCCGAGCGCTGGGCCGCGGTGGCTGCAGGAAGGCCGAAGAGGCTGAGGAGCAGGGAACCGGCTGCTTGAGCACCCCGGGGACGCCTTGTATCTCACGTGGAGACGGAGCCTTTGGATGACGCAGGGAACACTGACCTTCGCAGTGCAGCAGGTCGTAACCAGGAAGTCGACGTGGGTTGAGCTTGGAGCTGTCTGTGGTGTGGCGGGAGCTATGGCCCTTGCCGGACAAGTGCGAATCCCGCTTCCCTTCACGCCGGTGCCGCTGACCCTGCAGACCATGCTGGCACTGCTGTCGGGTGCAGTTCTTGGAGCACGCACCGGCGCCCTGGGACAGGTGCTGTACCTGGGCCTGGGTGCAACGGGGCTGGGAGTGTTCGCGGGCGGGGCCAGTGGCCTCAGTGGGGCGACCGCCGGCTACCTCGTCGGCTTCGTTGCAGCAGCGGCCGTCGTGGGGTTGATGACCCGGCGACCCTCGCACGCAAGGGTGGGCGCGGGGCTGCTCGCCGGGACACTGGCGATCTACCTGTTCGGCGCCGGCTGGCTCGTCCTCGGACTGGGCCGAAGCGCTACGGAAGCAATAACCCTGGGCGTGATTCCGTTCTTGCCGGGCGACGCCATGAAGCTGGTAGTGGCAGGGATGTTGGCACAGCCGCTGCGCGCGATGTGGGGCCGTACTCGCGGAGCGTAGGAACGCCAGAGTGTGGGAGCCCTTATGCCCGAAGCCACCTTACACGAAGTCGCCGTCGCGGTCGTTGACAGGCTGGGGCCGGAGGCGATCATCGTCGCCTCGACCGGGGCCGGTATCTCCAAGGCGAGTGGGATCTCCACCTTCCGCGGCTCAGAAGGCCTGTGGAGCACCTACCGCTCGGAGGACGTGTGCACGCATGATGTACTCACGCGCGACCCGGCCATGTTCTGGCGGTTCCATGACCACCTGCGGGCGATGATCGTCAACGCCGTGCCTAATCCGGCGCACATGGTCCTGGCCGAGATGGAGGAGGTCCTGGGGGAGTCGGCTGAGTTCGCCGTCATCACCCAGAACATCGACCGTCTGCACCAGCGCGCAGGCAGCCGGCATGTGATCGAGCTGCACGGCGATGCACTGGAGTACGAGTGCATGCGCTGTGGACACGAGCCGGAGGACATCCCGGTTCCGACCCCTGAGTACCCGCCTCGTTGCGAGAAGTGCGGCGCGGTGGTGCGGCCGAAGGTAGTGCTGTTCGGCGAGTCGCTGCCATCTGAGGCCCTGGATGAGGCGCGCGATCTGTGCTCCGAGGCGGACGTCATGTTCGTCATCGGGACGTCGGTGGTCGTGGAGCCCGCTGCGTCGCTGCCCTTCCTGGCCCTCGCAGCAGGAGCGCTGGTGGTCGAGATCAACCCTTCGAAGACGCCACTAACAGGAGCTGCGCAGTACTCCGTGCAGTCGTCTTCGTCCTCGGCGCTGCCCGCTCTGTGGGAGCAGATGCAGGAGGCCCTGCGGGAGTCCTAGGCGGGCGCCCTAACCAAGCTTCGGAAAGAGACAGGGCCGGCAGATGCCGGCCCTGTTTTCGTAAGCGAAGCAGCCCTGCTCTGAGCTAGACGCGCGCGATCTTGAGGGCGTCGAGGTCCATGCGCCCGGCACCGGCCTCGGCAGCCAGCTTGATATGGGGCACCTTCTCAACCTTGATCCCCAGCATCTGCGCACTGAGCGTGTCGGCGGTGACCATGTCATGGGTGACGATGACGGCGCGAGTGTCCTTGAGGTCACCGGGACCCTTGGGGCCGTTCGTCACCAGCCCGGCGATGGCGTCCACGATGACGATGGTTGGACGCAGGGCTGTGGCAAGGTCGGCGATGTTCTGGTGAAGGTTGGGGCCTCTGGCAGCGGGCGAAGTGGCGTCGTGGTAGCGCTGCGGCCGCCAGATGGCACCCATCTGGTTCTTCATCGCCACAGACAGGACAGTGCCACCGTGGGTCTTGAGGCACGGCAAGTTGATGTAGACATCGCACTCGAGGAGGTCACGGGGGATCTTCTCCGACTTGATCGTGACTCCCTGAGGGATGGGGCGTTCCTCGTACATGGCCTCGTTGTCGAGGCTGAGGAGCTTGACGCCCAGGGAGGAGCAGACCTCCTTCGCGCCGGTGAGGTCGAAGGTGACCTTCGAGGGGTCGCAGGAGTGCTCGACGACCAGGACCCTGCTCGCACCGGCTTCCTGGGCCATCTTGATCACGGCGCCGAGAATCTCCGGCCTGGTGTTGGCTCCGACGTCCGGGGTGCGTCCCCAGGCGAGATTGGGCTTGATGACGACGACATCGCCCTTGTGGAGGAGAGTCTGTGGGCCGCCGTAGGCATCGACGGCAGCCTTGACCAACTCCGCGGGCTCCTTGTTGGTGGCGATCGCTGCATGGACGCGCGTGGGAGGCTTGTCGAAGACGCGGTGCTTGCCTAGCTTCCCGGCGGCCGGCGGAGTGGTTGTGCTGCCTGGCGAAGGGGATGGAGCTGAGGCTGGACTCTGGGCGGTCAAGGGCGCTCCGGCAGTGCCCTGGGCACCGCTCTTGCAGCCCGCCACTCCGAGAGTCGCCAGGGCTCCGGCTACACAGGCTCCCCGGGTGATGAAGTCCCTGCGTCTCATAGGATCTCCTTCTGGAACGCGGCGTCATGGGCAAGAACGCCCCTCAAGAGTCGAGGGTTCCACAGGGAGCCTGGACCGTCCTCCTGGCGCGGACGGGGCAGGGAATGCGGAACCGTCGGAGAAGCATAGGTGCATGAACACGCCAAGTCAGCCGCCAAACCTCATTCTTGGTACTGCCGGGCACGTGGATCACGGGAAGACGGCGCTCATCGAGCGGCTGACCGGGATCAACGCCGACCGTCTGCAGGAGGAGCGGGACCGTGGCCTGACCATTGACCTGGGCTTCGCCTGGCTGCGGCTCCCCAGCGGCGCCTGGGCCGGAATCGTGGATGTGCCCGGGCATGAGCGATTCGTCAAGAACATGCTGGCCGGGGCAACCGGGATCGACCTGTTTCTGCTGGTGGTCGCTGCGGATGAAGGCGTCATGCCGCAGACCCGAGAGCACCTGACGATTCTGAGGGTGCTGGAGATCGACGCCGGAATCGTGGTGATCACCAAGTCCGACCTGGTGGAACCGGAGATGCTGGAGCTTGTCAAGGAAGACATCGCCGAGGCGCTGAGAGGGACGGTCTTCGAAAACGCGCCGAGGGTGGCGGTGTCCTCGAAGACCGGCGCCGGGATCGAGGAGTTGCTCGGCAAGCTGGAGGAGGTCGCGGCGAAGGTGCGTCCGCACGACATCGCCGGGCCGGTACGAATGCAGATCGACCGCAGCTTCACGGTCAAGGGCTTCGGCACCGTCGTCACCGGGTCGCTGATTCGCGGGAGGCTGGCGCTGGATCAGGAGCTGGAGGTGGCGCCCCGAGGGCTGCGCACTCGTGTTCGTGGGCTCGAGGTGTACGGTGAGCACGTGCAGGAAGTGGTGGCACCGTGCCGCGTGGGAGTGAACGTGGCCTCGCTAAGCCGAGAGGAAGTCGCGCGTGGCGACCAGCTCATCGCCCCGGGGAGCATGAGTCCAAGCTGGATGCTAGATGTGCGGGTGCGACTCTCGGCTGAGGCGCAGCGGCCTTTGGTGTACCGTGAGCGGGTTCATGTACACCATGGTGCGGCGGAGCTGCTGGGCCGAGTGGTGCTGCTGGATGCAGAGCAGTTGCTGCCGGGCGAAGAAGGTCTGGCGCAACTGCGGCTTGAGGCACCGGCGGTTGCGGCTACTGGTGACCATTTCGTACTGCGTCGCTATTCGCCACCCTATGCCATCGGCGGCGGCGTGATTCTCGACCCCAGGCCGACTCGCCATCGACGTCGCGAGGAAGGGACCATCGAGCGACTGCTGACGCTGGAATCGGGGACCAGCGCGGACCATGCTCGGGACTGGATCCACTCGGAGGCCCTGCGCGTCTTCGGGGTGCGAGACCTGGCAAGCGGCTTGCAGCTTGACCCGGCCGAGGCCCAGCAACTCGTGGAGGCCCTGCAGGAGTCCGGAGCGGTGTCTGAACTCGCTCCCGGCCGGTTCGTCGATAGCGAGGAGGCCGATGGCCTGCTGCAGGCGATCCAGGAGGCTCTTGCGGAGTACCATGCGGCGAACCCGCTGCGGGCGAGCATGCCGCTTCACCATCTGCAGAGGACCGTCGGGAATCCGGCGCCGGAAGTCATGCAGTGGGCGCTCGGGGTTCTGAAGAAGGGTGAGCTGATCGTCGCGGAGCCCGGCGGTTGGCGCAATCAGGGACATGAGCCACGAATAGAGGAGTCGCAACGGGCACTGCTGAGGGCGGCTATCGCCGAGGCTGAGGCCGCCGCGAAGGCTCCTCCGATGCAAGAGCAAGTTCTGGCCAGGCTGGGCGGGACGGCGAATTCCCGGGCGCTGCTGGAGCTGGCTGTGTCCGAGGGCGACGTGGTCCTGGTCGGCGACTTTGTGATGGGGCGTCGCGCGCTGGAGCAGGCAGTCGAAGAGCTTGCCGAGCTGTACCGCCGCAGTGGGGCCTTCGGGGTCTCCGAGGTGCGCGACCTGTGGGGCTCGAGTCGCAAGTATGTCGTGCCGATCCTGGAGTACCTGGACGGAGCCGGAGTCACGCGGCGTGAAGGTGACCGGCGGCACTTCGTCCGTTCCCTGGCCGCGAAGTAGGCAGTTCCCGGCGGCTGTCGCGAGGCCGGGTCTTCTCACGTTTCTTGAGCGCTGCGGGCGAAGGTGCAGCGCAGTCTTCCTTACGGGTGATCCCCATTCCACTGTTCCGCTATCGTGCGAAGACCGAACGCGGCGCTGAAGTCACGGGCACGATCGAGGCGGCCACCAAGGCGCAGGCGATCGTAAGGCTGCGTCAGCGCGGGTTGTGGGTGGAAGTGCTGGCGGAGCCGGAGGCGATGGCCCGACGCACTCGTGTGGCAAGTGCTCCGGCGACCGAGGAGCCCTCTGCGCCACGGCCTCGGGAGCGCTGGTCCTTTCTCTATGGTCTGCTCCCGGTGACGGCGGGCGCACTGAGCAACTTCTTCGAGCAGCTCTCCAGTCTGTATCACGCCGGTGTGGGGATGCCGAGTCTGGTGTCCGACACGGCCTCCCGGGTCAACAGCCTGCGTCTTCAGCATGTTCTGGAAGAGGTTGCCCCGCGAGTGCAGAACGGCGAGAGCCTGGCCGCCTGTCTGGACGACTACCCACAGGTCTTCCCGCGTGGCGTGATTGGCTATCTGCGCGCCGGTGAGCTGAGCGGCAATCTGGACGAGGTCGCGCGTAACCTGGCCGACGATTACCGGGGCGAGCAACGGGTCTGGTGGCTGCTGATGATCCCGAAGCTGTACTTCGGCATCGTGTTGCTGCTGGCGATTCTGGTGCCAAGCTTCCCGTGGTTCATCAGCAAGGGTCTTCCCTGGTGGATCCATCATGTCCTGACGCACATTCTACCCATGCTGGGCCTGGTGGTCGGCGCATACATGCTGTGGCGGATTCTGTGGCACCTGCCACCGCTGTTTGGGCTGCGAGACCAGATGGCCTTCCGCCTGCCGGTGTGGTCGGCGCTGACTCGTCGCGCCGGTCTGACGCGCTTCTACCAGGCGCTTCAAGTGTGCATCCGTGCCGGTGTGGACTTCCCGCAGGCGATGCAGACGTCGGCGGAGGCAGCGGGTAACCGAGTGATGGTGCGGCGAATGCATGAGGCGGAGAGTCGGGTGCGAGCAGGCATGCCGCTGCATGAGGCTCTGGATGGCTGCGGGTTCGTGTCGCGCTCGGATGCGGGGATTCTGGGCTCGGCGGCGCTGGGCGGGACCTTCGATGAAGCGCTTCCCAGGATGGCAGAGCAGACCAAGGAGAGCCGCGACAACATGGTGCGCGGTCTGCGTATAGCGGCCATGGTGGTGGGGTACGGGATAACCTCGGTCATCGTGCTCATCGCCTGCGTGAGGGGATACACGGCGATCCAGGATGCGTTTGCACAGAAGTTCGGGGCGGAGGACTTGCTGCAATGAGACGTTCCATGATGGTGTTTGCGGTAGTGCTGGGTCTGGCGGGCGTCGCCGGCGCCCAGAATCTGGATTTCGAGGCCGGCCTCGAGGGCTGGACGCAGGTTGCCGGTGTGGTGTCGGCGGAGCCTGGGGCAGCCCAGGGGAAGCAGTGCCTCGGCCTTGCTGCGACGGGCACAGAGGGCGCCTGGGCTAGGTCGGAGGCGCTGCCCGGTGTGGAGCCGGGGAAGGCCTTCGAGCTGAGCCTGGCACTGCGCAAGGTGGAGGGTGACGGGTCGGTTGCAGTCGCGCTTGTGGGCGAGAAGGGGCGTCCCGCGCGACCCTATCTGTGGGAGGGTTCGGTTCGCGAGGATAGCCGGTGGCACCGGCTGGTCCTGCAGGTAGTGACGGGACTGAGCAGCCCGCGAGTGGCCCTGGGAATCACGGGCTCCGGGCGATGGCTGGCCGATGACCTGCGGCTCCGACCGGTGCAACTGCGGGACGTCACGAAGCCGGTGGCGAAGAAGCTCCAGCCTCAGTATGCGGGCGAACTGCCCCAGGGCTGGGTTCCGAAGGATAAGCTGGACCTGCAGACGCGCAACTTCCTGGGCCGCGACAGCTACTATGTGCGTCCCGGTCCCTTCGAGCTGAACCCGCAGGGAGAAGTGACGGTCCTGCAGGGCGAGCGCACGGGTGGCGAACTCGACGTGCTCAGTCGTGGGAAGGCGCGCAATGACCTGGGGGTCGAGGTGCAAGGCCCTCGAGGATGGCGCAGTGAGGTGTGGTCGGCGACCATCCCGGGCGAGTCACGAGTGAGCCTGAACGTGCCGCTACAGTCGATGACCTGCGGAGATAGCTACCTGAAGATCGGGTTCAGCTCCGGCGGCGAGGCCAAACTGGTGCCGCTGCTGGTGCACACTCAGCGACGCTTTCCGGTTCTTGGCACGTGGTGGCCGCAGGGCTCGAAGGCGGATCTCACAAGCAAGCTCGATGCCGGGGCGATCCAGTTCCACGAGGTGCAGTGCTCGAGCGCCGCAGAGCTGAAGGAGGCTACCAGCACCTTCGGGCAACCGGGGGACGTGGCGGTTCGCTTCAGTGGCGAGGTGAAGTCGGCTGTGGCGGCCCTGACCGACCTCACGGTGCAGCAGCGAGGACGCATCTGCGCTTTCGGGCTTGAGGGCGAGGTGGCGGCTGCGGACCAGCAGGCTCTTGCGGCAGCACTTCCGGGGCTGATCCCGGAGGCAGCCGTTCTGAGCCCCGCTGTGAGCGTGGCGGCTGGTCAGCAGGGGCTGCAAGACGGCGAGAGGCTCCACAGTTTGCTGGCAGGCGGCGTCGGCGAGTCCTCGGAGGCGCTGGACGTGCAGATGCCTGCGCTGCCTTGCAGTGTGGTCCTCCGGGAGACGCTGGACGGTGCTGCACCAGCCGGTCCCATGGCCTCCTGGGGTGCTCTGGACAAGGCGCTGAGCCTGCAAGGCCTGCGGGATCAACTGAACCAGGCCGGGGCAGCACTTCCGCTCTACGCGCGCTTCAGCACGGGGACAGGAACTGCTGCGCCAGGGCTCGATGCGCTGGTGATGACGAGGGCCCTGCTGCAGGTGTTCTCGGTCGGGGCCAACGGTGCGGCGATTCCGGCAGTGCAGGAGAAGGCAGGCGGTCTCGGTCTACTGGACGCACAGGGCCAGCCCGTCGATGCGGTGAGTGGGACCTATGCGGAGCTGGGCAGAGAGCTGGCCGGCGTTCGGGCGTTGGCACCGCCGCCGGACACCCAGATTGCCGGGTACTCGGGCGACAAGCCGATCACGTACCGTCCCTTCCTGCGCGGTGACGAGGGAATCGTTGCGCTCTGGAACAACAGTGGGCAGCGCAAGGCTGTGGCGGTCGAGGTGCGCTGTCGTCCGTGGCAGGTGAGACTGCTGCGTATCTCCTACCCCGGCGAGACCTGTCAGCGTGAGTTCGACGGTAGCTTCGAGTGGGATGAGCTTGCGAAGCGTTTCCGCCAGCCCGCGGTGTATGTGGACGTGGAGCCGCTGCAGACCGTGGTCCTGTCGCTGAAGCTGCGCGGCGCCCATGCTCAGTGGCTGCGGGAGATCGGCGAGAAGCCGATCGCGCCGCCCGCGGTCGACAGGATGGACATGAAGGAGTTCGACAAGGAAGTGTGGGGACCGAAGTAGCGCTGCAGCAGCAGGAGCCTCAGGCGGTCGGGGAAGTCTGGGAGAGGTGGCGCAGGAGGGTGTCGACGACGCGCTGAGTGGCCTGACCGTCGGCGGCACCGGTGTGCCGGGAGAGGAAAGCCGGTCGGGTCTGCTGAAGCTGCCGACCGCCATCGTCGAGAACCTGCTGCAGAGCCGGCAGGATATCACCGTAGCTGTACACACCGACCGCTCCCCCATCGGCCGCAAAGGGGAAGCGGTCGTCGCGTCCTGTGAGGTTGACGGTCAGCACGGGCACCTGCATCAGGTTCGCCTCGAAGACCACCGTCGAGTCGCGCGTCACCAGCACGTCGCACTTCGCCAGGGCCTCGGCCATGGTGCAGGAGGCTGCCGACAGAAGGGTCACCGTGTCGGGAAGCTCCTGCGCAAGGGCTTCGTACATGCCTGTGTAGAGGTCGCGCGGGTGTAGCTTGATCTGCAGCGTCGCATGGATCTCTCGGCAGACCAGCGCAACCCCTCTCACCCACCACTCAGCGGACGCCACATCGTAGACTTGCTTCTCATCGGGCTGGGTCGCCAGGAGCACCACACGACCGGGCCTTCGGCCTGTGCGGTGTGTCAGGCCGCCGGTCACCACCTCGTCGTACAGGCAATGCCCCACGGGCACCACTGGTCCACCGCAAGCACGCCCCTGCAACGCCTCCACCGCCGAGTGACCGAAGACCATGTACTCGTCGAAGGGCAGGGGCCGAATGCAGTCGTCCTTGGCCAAGTACACCCCGTGCTGCAGGTACAGCACAGGAAGGCCACGCTTCCGTGCCGCGAGAACCACCGGCGCGAGGCGATGCCAGTACAGGTGAAGCGCCACAAGGGCTCGCGGCTGCAGGTGGTCGAGGAGGCGATCGGCAGCGACGAGATCGGCGAGAACCTGCTGAGCATCGCGGGCCAGCGCGACCAGCAGACGGCCTCGCAACCCACGCCAGAGCTCACCGTACCGGGCTGCGCCGAGACGTGCGGCATGTCGGTACCACGAGCGCCAGTGAGTCAGCACCTGACAGGCGACTGTGTGGGGTGCCGGATGGAAGCCGCCGAGGTAGTAGTAGGGCACGTCAGCGGTCGAGCGCTCCTCCATGCCGGCGTCCTCGGCAGCCAGGAGGAGTGCCGCTGTTCGCAGGTCGTGCTGGTCGCGCAGAGGCGAAGCCAGGCGATCAATCAGGGGCACGCTGGTGCCGCCGATGGCCAGGAAGAGGACGTCGCAAGGCTCCGGGTCGGCCGAGGGGCCTGGGAAACTGCGGGCAAGGCGTGCATCGGCCCTCAGGCGCGTCAGGCCGGTCGGCCAGGCGATCAGAGAAGGGCTGAGGAAGTCTCGCAGGAGGCGCAAGGAGGAACCCGGAGAGGCCTGTAGGGGCACACCGTCGAGGGCGCTGCCCAGAGCCTCGGCCACCTGCTGGCGGTAGCTCCACCACCCGGCTCTGCGCGGGTTCTCCAGGGCGAAGGCGGCGTCGGCCTTGTGCATCTGCAAGGCGCGACGGGCAAGGGTTCGGTTCGCAAGAAGGGGAGCCACGGCCCAGGAACGGAAGAACTCGGCATAGGCGTCCCAGAAGGACACGCCCTGGCCGTCGCCAGACTCCACCAACTCGGCCGGCAAGAGTTCCCGCAGCTCTGAGACGATCTGCTGGGATTGCGTGGCAACCTGGACGATGTCCTCGGCAGTCAGCGGCACCTCGCGGAGGACGCGGAGTTCGTGCTCACGCTGGACCATGGGCACCGCAGCGCAATCGCCCCGACGCTGAGCCAGAGCAGCGGCTGTCGAACGCGAGCCGTCGTCGTGGAAGACGACGGTCTTCATGGGCGCGCCCCGAGAGGTTGGTCGGTGGCGGCCTCAGTCATCGGGCGCCGAGCCACGACGAGCAAGGTGAGCGCTGTCCGCGGGCCAATCAGCGGCAGACGGCAGGCCCGGCGACTGAGGGCACGAAGCTGCGAAGGCGCAAAGAGGCGCTTGAGGGCTCGCAGGCGGTCGGAATGGAGCATGCTGGCGTGGTACTCGTGCTCCAAGACCTCCAGACCAGCCTGCCGGGCAACCGAGAGCAGCCCGGGCAGATCGAAGGCAAAGAGGTGGTCCTCTCCCCCGGGTCCGAACTGCCGCTGAGTGAGGTCCGGCTCCGCGTTGCCGTCGTACAGTCGCTCGCGACTGCGCAGACGGGCACCGTTCGGCGTGGTGAGGAAGACCATGCCGCCGGGCTTGAGGCAACCGCAGAGCGTCGCCAGCACCTGTGCCGGCTCGGCACAATGCTCGAGAAGCTCGCCCACGACCAGAGCATCGCAGACACCCGACCTCAGGGGCACGGCCGCGGCTGAGGCACAGAGGGGCAGGAAGACCCCGCGCTCGTACTTGCGGCGAGCGTAGGAGAGGGCTTCGGGCATGAGATCGAGGGCCACGACGGTATAGCCCTCCTCGGCCAGCAGCAGCCCGAGATTGGCCTGAGCACACCCGATCTCGGCCACCAGACCGGGAGCGGGGACGTGACGCCGGAGGGCAGCCCGAACGGCCTCCAGCCGGTCGAGGTACTTGAGAGCGAAGTGGGAGCGCTGATCGTCCGCGTCGATCTCGCGCAGATCGTAGTCACGCAGGCGGGATTCGGCGGGGTCGCAGGGCTCCAGACTCCGAGCGCTCTTCATTGCTGCGGAGCCTCGTCCCCGTGAGACCTTCGGTCTCCAGACCGGAGGTCTCGAGACCGCAGGTCTTCAGGAAGGAAGCGGGACAGGCCCTGAAGCGCGAAGACAAAGCCCTCGCCACCGTTGCGATGGGCCAGCCAGATCTCGGGGACCAGGGTCGCGTCCATGGCGGCAATCAGGGGCATCAGGGCGGCGAAGTCGATATCGCCCTCTCCGATAGCCAGGCCCTCGCCATCAGTGCCCGAGGCGTCGGCGAGGTGCAGGTGCGAGACGTGAGGCGCCAACTCACGCACGAACTCCACGAGGTCGCGGTGACCTGCGGTGCAGGCCAGAGCTGCATGGGAGAGGTCGAGGCAGAGGCGCACCCTCGCTCTTGACGCGAGCTCGAGCATGTCCTCCGCGTCGAGGAAGGCGTTGTGGTACCACTGGCCACCGAAGTACCAGGGGTACGGCGGCATGTTCTCGACCAGCAACTCCACGTCCGGCTCGCAGGTCAGGAAGGGCAGCACGTCACAGAGACGCTTGACTGCTTCCTCGCGCTGAGCCGGTGCAGGTTCGTAGCTCATGGCTCCGGGATGGACGACAATCCGCACGCGCTCAGGGGTGCCGGTGAAACTGCCGCGAAGGGTGCGGGCAACCTCCATGACGCGCCGAAGCAGATCGCAACTGCGACCAACGGTGTCGGCGTCGGAGGAAGCCAGGTCAACCAGGCGTCCGTGGTCGTACTCCGGGGCATGGACGACCAGCTCCTGTGGGCTCTCAGGAAGCTGCGGCGGTGTGCTGTTCAGGTCGGCATCGGTAAGGTGGAACTCGAACAGATGCGGGTTGAAGCGGGTCATCTGTGCGAAGTCGCGGTAACGCACTACCGGTCCCCAGCGGAGCGGGAAGGCGGCTGCGAGCTCCTCCACCGGCACGTCGGTGAGGTCGGAGGCACGGAACTGCTCTTCAGCGGCGATGTCGCGGTGAGCGACTCGGCCGACCAACTCGCGCATGCGCTGAGGTGAGATGCCGTGGCCAGGCCCCATCACCTTGACGGCGTCGTCGGTGATGGTGTCGCCGGGCTTCAGACAGCGAGCGGCCACCAGGCTCTTGCCGAGCGCCAGGCGGTTCATGATCTCGCCGCGCGAGAGGCCGCGGTGCTCGCTGCCCAGGGCCTCCTCGATGATACGAACGTCGCGCACCTGCTTCTGGATGCCCTGGGGCTCCAGGCTCGCGGCGTGATCAGGGCCCAGCATGGTGCGATCGAGGGTGATATGTCGCTCCAGGATGCAGGCGCCCAGGGCGACAGCGACGGTAGAGACGGAGATACCGCGCTCGTGGCCGGAGTAGCCGACGGGCACACCGAACTCCCGGAGGCGGTTCATGAAGCGCAGGTTGACGTCCTTGAAGGCGGCCGGATAGGTGGACTGGCAGTGCAACAGCGCAAACACGACCCCACGCGACTTGAGGAAATCGACGGTGGCAGCGATCTCGGAGAGCTTGGACATGCCGGTGGACAGGATCAGGGGCTTGCCTGTCTGCGACAGACGCTCGAGCAGCGGCATGTTGGTGAGATCAGGCGAGGAGACCTTGTAGGCGAGCAGCCCGATACGCTCAAGCAAGTCGAGGCTGGCGACATCCCAGGGGGTGCAGAGGAACTCGAGGCCCTGCTCCCGGGAGTAGGCGGCCAGGTCAGTGAGGACCGCGTCGGAGAGCTCGAACTCCCGCAGGAAAGGCAGCAGGAGACCGATCTCCTTCTCCTCCCTGGTGGGGTCGAGGAGCGTCTCCGCCGGGTACAGGGAGCTGAGCTGCCGCTTCTGGAACTTGACGGCATCTACCCCGGCCGAGGCCGCGACGTCGATCAGCCGTCGGGCAATCTCCGGGTTACCGTTGTGGTTGATCCCGACCTCGGCGATGAGGTAAGCCGGCTCGCCGGGACCGATGCGGCGGTCGCCGATCTTGAAGTGAGTGAGGTAGGGAGTCATGGGTTAGGGGATACGAAGGCCCTGGAGAACCTCCTGCGCCAGAAGGAAGTCCTGCTCGCTGTCGATGTCGATGGAGCGGACGGCATCCATGGGCACCACACGCACATCGCCGCCGAGGCGGTTGCCGACCCGGCGCAAGGTCTCGGTGCGAGTGACGTAGACGGCGCCGTTCTCGCGGAACTTCTCCGGCATCTGCTGCGAGAAGGGGCGTTTGTGGTAGTCGTACTCGGGCAGAAACCGGTGGTCGTCGCCCATCCGGCCGCACAGATACCAATGCTGCATGTGAGTGACGGTCATGACGGCGTCGCAGCCTGACTCAAAGAGCAGGGCGATGCAGCGATCAATCAGGTCGGCCCCACGCAGAGGCGAAGTGCACTGGAGCAGTGAGACCGCCTCGGGGACATAGCCCTCGGTTGACTGGAGCTCGTCGAGAGCGTGCAGAAGGGCCAGCTCCGACGAAGCCGTGTCACCGGCGATCTCGACCGGCCGATGGATCACCTCGGCACCGGCACCGGCCGCAACCTGCGCGATCTCGTCGTCATCGGTGGAGACCACGATTCGGCTGAGGCGCCGTGCACGCAAGGCGGCCTCGATGGTCCACACGATAAGCGGCTTGCCCGCCAGGGGTCGGACGTTCTTGCGAGGCACCCCTTTGGAGCCGCCACGGGCCGGGATGATGCCGAGGACGGAGCCTATCTGGGGAGCGTCCACGAGTTAGAACCTCTCAATAGTGAGACCCGGGCTCGGAACGAGCCGAATCAGGCGCTCAGCCCCCGCAGCGAGAAGCTGCTGGCCCATCCAGTCGGGATCTTCGTGGAGGGCGATGATGGTTCCGCCGCGTCCTGCGCCGGAGAGCTTGGCACCGAGGGCACCGGAGTCCATCGCGGCACGGATCAAACGCTCGTTGGCCTCACCGGCGCCGATGAGGTCCTGAACGATGGCGTGGTTCTCGTTCATGAGGTTGCCCAGGCGCTGCCAGTCGCCGCGTACCAGGGCCCGTTTGCCGAGACGTCCAAGTTCGCCAATGCGCTGGAAACCGGCAACGTAGCTCGGGTCATCCTGCTCCCAGCGTCGGCGCGGATTCGCATGGTACTGACCGGAATGGCGCTGGATACCGGTATTCGCCAGGATGAAGGGCAGATATGGGATGTCGGCCGTAAGGGGCTCGACGCAAGCATAGGGCACGTCGGGCCCATCCTCATGGTTCTCTTTGTCGCGCAGGTCGACGCAGTTGATGCCGCCGAAGACGATCATGTACTGGTCTTGATAGCCGCACTGAACGCCGAGCTCGTTGCGCTCCACCCTGCGAGCAAGTTCCGCGAGCCCGTGGCGCTCGACCTGAATCTCGAAGTGCGCCAGGACGCCGGCCAGGATCGCCATGAGCATGGCCGTGGAGCCCGCGCATCCCGACATGAGCGGGATGTTGCTCTGGGCGCGGACATGGAAGGTCGCTTTGGGGTCGATGAGGCCGCGCTCGGCATATCCGGAGGTGCGCAGGTAGCGCCAGACGGCCTTGGCGACGTTCAGGTAGTGTAGTGCCGGGTCGTCGCGAAGCTGCTCTTCGGCCTCAACGACCTCGAAGTGACCGTAGATGTCGAAGATGAGACGCGGGCTCGGCGAGATGGTGGCGTCGGCGCGCTCGCCGATGGTGCAGGAAACGACGGTTCCCCCATAGATGTCGGAGGGATTGCCGATGATTCCTCCGCGCCCGGGTGCAGTCACCCTGATCATGCCTTATGGTCACCTCTTCAGAGTCGCCCAACAGGTTCGTATTGTTCAACAGTTCGGGCAACGAGTCAAGATACGGCCCGTCGGGCTCCTGCCCTCTTCTGCTGCCGAGAGGCGAGGCAGCACTCCACCCTATCCCCACTCATGGAAAGGTAGCGTACCGCCAGCCGGCGCAGCCGGGGTTCTCCCTGGGCGACGGGATGGCTGATCCGCCACAGCCGCAGATCGTGGCGGTTCCCGCCGCCAGATAGCGGCAAGGTCTCTGCCCGCAGAGAGGCTGGAGGATCAGTCGAGGCCCTTGCGGGGACAGACCTCGCGGAGTGTGCAGGTGTCGCAGGCGGGCTTACGGGCCTCGCAGACGCGGCGTCCGTGCCAGATAACGGCGTCGCCGAAGTGGGTCCAATGGTCCCTCGGGATCAGTGCCATCAGGACCTGCTCGATCTTCTCGGGCGTGTTCGCCGAGGCGGGCACAAGGCCCAGACGAGCGGTGACTCGAGCCACATGGCGGTCGACGGCGATCCCCTCGGGGCTGTCAGGGCGCAAGGCATGGGACAAGACCACGTTGGCGGTCTTGCGGGCAACGCCCGGAAGCGTGAGCATCTGATCCATGCTCGCCGGGACCTCTCCCCCGTAGTTCTCCAGAATCGCTCGAGCTGCACCGACCAGGCTTTTGGCCTTGTTGCGGTAGAACCCTGTCGGGCGGACCAGCTGCTCCAGGGCCTCCAGATCGGCCTCCGCGTAGTGTGTAGGGGTAGGGTAGGCTCGGAAGAGGTCGGCGGTGACCTCGTTGACCTTGTCGTCGGTACACTGGGCCGAGAGGATCGTGGCCGCCAGCAGTTCCCAGGGCGTGGTCCAGTTGAGGGCTGTGGTAGCCTCCGGGTAGGCGGCCTCAAGACGCTCCAGGATCGTGAGCGCGCGTGCCTTCAGGGCCGACTTGGTCTCGCGAGGCATGGTGTGTACCTCCCAGGCAGGATTGCCGGTTTGGGGCTCTGCGCCGTCTACAGGGACGGGCTGGTCAAGGCCTCCAGGATATCCTCCACCCGGGGAGGGCAACCGCGAACGGTTCTGCCGTCACCGCCAGGGGAGCCCGCGCACTTGCCGATGCGTAGAGCGGGACGGTCGACGGCGGGCTCGGTGCCCGCAACCAGGCAGTCGGCAAGGACGGTCTTGCCCTGCTGATGGGCCATCTCCAAGGCACGGAACAAGTTCATCACACAGCCACTGCAGGCGTGCTCGGTCAGAACGGTGAGGTCGGGGAAGCTCGCCGCCAGGGCCTCGTAGGGCAGGGCAAGGCGGCGACGATGGTCCTGGGGTGAGGCGCCGACGGTGCGGATCTTGGTCAGGTCGGTCTCCCCCACACCGCGCTCAGCACAGGCACGGAGCAGGCGAGCCGAAGCCGGGTCGATCCCCATCAGGTCACAGGCGACACTATCGACGGCAGCGACATCGGAGGAGGCCAGCAGCAGGTTCATCGGCACCGGAGTCGCTGCGGAGGGCCCCATGCCCTCATAGGCTGTGGTGGCATCGAGGACGGTGGCGCTGACCCAGGGCTTCAGCAACCGGGCAACTGAGGCCAGGGCGGCATTCAGCTCGAGCTCGTGTAGCGTCTTCTTGTCGATCTGGCGCAGGCAACCCTTGAGGTTCTTGACGCCGAGGGTCACGAGGGTGTTGAAGTGGGTCTTCATCACCGGCAGGTTGATCACGACGTCGGCCTCGACCAAATGCTGGGAGAAGCCCAGGGTCGGTGGCAGGTCTGGTGAGTGGGTCTCGATGATGTGGTACTCGCCCGCATGGAAGTCAACGGGCGTTGCGCCGGTCTCCTCGCACACCTGAAGCATGCCAGTCTGCTCGAAGTAGCCCATCGGGTTCTTGTGGCCCCAGAAGGGCCCGTCCCCGACGACGACGGAGGCAGCTCCCTGCGCAAAGGCCCATTGCACGCCGGCGCGAATCACGGCGGCCGAGGTGTAGCCCTCTCCCCCATGCTGGTTGGGCTTGAAAAGGACGCGGCTGCCGGGCTGGACAAGCCCCGCAAGCCCGGCGAGATCGAGGACACGGCCGAAATCGGCGGCAGTTGGTTCAGAAGTGGCGACAAGCGCAACGAGACTCAAAGGGACGGCACCCACCTTGCTATGCATTTCGAGAACAGCCCCGAGGGGCCCGTCAGGTATGATACGCAACCCGGGCCGGCCGTGCAACCTGAGGTCGTTTTGACGCAGTCGACAGTGGCAGGTATAATTCGGGCCAGCGTGTGAAGTGCCAGCAAGAGGCCCACCTTTGAGTGGGCCCGGGAGGCAACGGACGTGTCTGATCTGACGGCCGAATTCAAGGAGTACTGCCGGTCAAGAGGTGCAGACCTGGTAGGTATCGCCCCGCTGGAGCGTTTCGAGGGCGTGCCGGCCCAGAACGACCCGCGGACGATCTTCCCTGACGCCAAGGCGGTAGTAGTGATCGGGCGACGGATCACCCGAGGAAGTCTCAGAGGGTGGGAAGAGGGCACCAACCGAGACATCTATGAGCTGTTTGGCTATAGCTGGCTGGACAAGGAGTTCCTGGCCCTGACGACCTTCGAGGCTACGGAATGGCTGGAGGACCACGGCTGGGAGGCAACTCCAGTCATGTCCTATCCACCGGAGACACCGGCGCAGGGCATCCCCGTTCGCCCCAATCAGCCGGGGCCGAACGTCAACATCGACATGCAGCATGCGGCCGTGGCGGCGGGTCTGGGCGAGATTGGCCTGCACGGCGTCTTCCTGAGCCCGCGGTTCGGTCCGCGGCAGCGCTTCCAGGCGATCCTTACCGATGCGCCGCTGACCGCCGATCCGCTGTGCGAGCGCTCCATCTGCGGCAACTGCGGTGTCTGCGTCAGTGTCTGCCCGCTGCAGGCCATCGACGGGGAGAAGACGCAGGAAGTCGATATCGCCGGCAAGAAGATGACCGTGGCGGCCGTGGATGATGACAAGTGCCGTCGTTGCCAGAATGGTGCTCGCAGGAACCTGTACCATCCCTCCGGCAAGCCGGACCGGATCGCCGCTCTGTGTGTGCGGTCTTGTCTGGACATGCTGGAACGCAACGAGAAGATCGACGACCAGTTCGCCTTCGGGTTCCGACAGCGAGAGCCGTGGGCGCTGAGCGAGACGGGGCAGAACGTGACAGTAGAGGCCAAGGCTCAGGGCGGCGGTTGTGCGGACCCCGAGGGCTTCCGCAAGCGCGAGCAGGATGCCTGACCGGTGGTACTAGCGGAAGGAAGGCAAGGCCGCAGAATCTGTCAGATGTGAAGGGACCCACAATGGCTGAGTTGACTTCTGAGCGAATCAAGGAGTATGCACTGACGACGGGCCTGGACCTGGTGGGCATTGCCAACATCGAGCGATTTGAGGGCGCCCCGGAACGCATGCACCCGTCGGAGATATTCCCAGAGTGCCGGTCAGTTATCGTTACTGGACGCCGAATCCCGCGAGGGACCTACCGGGGGATCGAGGAAGGCACTCTGTGGAGCAATTATACGTTCTACTCGTACAATCGGCTGAACACGTGGTTCCGGCCGAAGGGGACCTATGACCTGGCCTGCTTCATCGAGGATCATGGCCGGGAGGCCGTGCCGGTCTACCCGGGCGTGCCGGAGGCCCAGCCGGATAGCAAGCCACTGCGACCGGGATCGCCTGCGCCGGATGTCCAGATGGCGATCCGGATTGCCGGTTGCGCCGCCGGCGTGGGAGAGATGGGCTGGTCGAAGGTGTTTCTGACCCGGAAGTTCGGACCGCGGCAGCGTCTCGGGATGATCCTGACCGACGCCGAGCTTGAGCCGGATCCGCTGATCAAAGAGGACGAACGAGTGTGCAACAAGTGCATGGCCTGCGTGCGGGACTGCACCGGGCACTGCATTCCGCACCTCAAGGACAAGGATACGATCAGCATCGAGATCGAGGGCGTGAAGTTCGAGTGGGCGAACGTGGACATGGGCAAGTGCACCCTTACCCACCACGGCCTTAACAAGGAGGCCTCGCCCTTCCTGGCGAAGGACTGCCCTGGACTGCGGCTGAACGTGGCAGAGCAGAAGCTGAGCGAGGAGGAGGCCTACAAGCTCACCTACACGCTTGCGGGAGCGACCTGGCGCGCAACCAAGGAGTTCCCCTCCGGCCGCATCATCGACTACTACAAGACAATGCTGGACACCGTCGGGTACTTTGCTGTGTGCGGGGCCCGAGGATGCGTTCGCGCCTGCATGATGAACCTCGAAAAGTCGGGGCGTATTGAGCAGAACTTCGAGAACGAGTTCAGACGGCGCCCGATGTGGGAGCTCGGCTGGGACGGGAAAGTCGCGCCGGAGAAGTAACCAAGAACCCGGCCTCGTGCATTCCGGGGCAAGAGTTAACGGGAGCGATGAGCGATGTCCAAAGCCAAGGTATGGTACGTTCAGCCGGCGAGTCATACAGAGCGCGTGTTCCATCCGGACCACTATAAGGCAATGTTGGAGGAGTTCGAGGTCACGGTCAACGAGACCGGCAAGAACCTGACGGCAGAGGAGGTCGCTGCTGGGATCGCCGGGTATGACGCGATCGTGACGGGCTGGGGCGCTCCGGCCATGCAGGCCGAGATCCTCGAGAAGGCCGACAGCCTGAAGATCATCGCCCACTCGGCGGGCTCGATCAAGGCCCTGGTCTCGCGGGAGATGATCGACAAGTACCTGATCCCGCACGGGACGGTGCTGTTCAGCGCGAACGTAGCGATTGCCTACAACGTCGCGGAATCAGCCGTCGGGATGCTTCTGATGACGATGCGGCGTTGGCCGGATCTGAACGCGTACTACAAGCGAACGGGCAAGTGGAAAGACCCAGAGGTCCGGTGGAACGGCCAGTACCTGATGGGCAGCACCGTGGGCGTCGTGGCAGCAAGCTCCGTGGGTCGTGAAGTGATGCGTCTGTTGCAGCCCTGGCCGCTCAAGGTTCTGCTGTACGATCCGTATGTGAGTTCAGAGCAAGCCGCAGCGATGGGTGCGGAGAAGGTCGAGCTGAACGAGCTGTTCCAGCGGGCGGACCACGTGACGATCCACCTGCCGAGCATCGAGTCCACGAATAGCCTGATCGGCAAGGAGCAGTTGGACCTGATGAAGCCCGGGGCGACGCTGATCAACACCTCCCGCGGCTCGGTGATCGACCACGACGCTTTGATCGAGAAGTGCAAGAAGGACGAGATCTACGTGTGTCTCGATGTGACCACGCCGGAGCCACTGCCAAAGTACAGCGAGTTTCGGATGCTGGACAACGTCTACATTGCACCGCACGTGTCGGGGTCGGGCTTCTACGGATACCATCGCATCGGCGAGCAGACACTCCAGGCCTTGCGCGATTGCTTCGGCGGTCGACCGGTACAGGGCGCAGTGGACTATGGTCGCTATGAGTTGCTCGCCTAGAGCAGCCCTTAGCAAGACGCCCTGACGGCTGAGGAGATGCTGGAGTGGACGCAAAGGTACCGGTCCGGAGTTTGTCGATTGTCATTCCTGCCTACAACGAGAAAAAGCGCCTGCCGCCCAGTCTGGAGAGGATCTGCGACTGGGCGGCAGACCAATCCCGTGCGATCGACATCGTGCTGGTCGATGACGGGAGCACCGACGGGACGCTGGAGGCAGCCGAGGCAACGGTGGCAGGTCGCGTTCCCCTGCAGGCGCTGGTGAACAAGCCGAACCGTGGCAAGGGCTTCTCGGTTCGTCGGGGGATGATGGAGGCCGAGGGTGATTGCGTCCTGTTCACGGACGCGGATCTGTCAACACCGATTGAGGAGGCCGACCGTCTGCTTGAGGCGATCGAAGCCGGCTCGGAGGTGGCGATTGGGTCGCGAGGCATGAAGGAGTCCCAGATCAAGCTCCACCAGCCCTGGTGGCGTGAGAAGGCCGGCAAGCTCTTTGGCCTTGTGACGCGGACGATTGCCTTGCCGGGGATCCGCGACAGCCAGTGCGGGTTCAAGTGCTTCCGGCGAGAGGCTGCTCAAGCGATCTTCTCCCGCCAGACTCTGGACGGCTGGGCCTTCGACGTCGAGCTCCTGGTGATCGCGCGGCAGCTTGGCTACGAGATTGCGCAGGTTCCGGTGGAGTGGGTGAACGACCCAAATACCAAGGTACACATGCTGACAGACGGGCCGAAGATGGTACTGGACATGATTCGTGTGCGGCTGAAGCACCGGCACCTCACGCCGGCGGACCGCAGGGATCAGGGGCGGTAAGCCGGGGCGAAGCACCAAGCTTGCAGGACGAAGGTGCGCAGCCCAGGGGGCCGGTGTCAGCGGAACTGGTGGTGCTATTCATGTCGGAGCTGCGCAGGGATCCAGTAACAGACCGGTGGGTGATCATCACACCGGAGCGCGGTGTTCGCCCACGAGACTTCGTGCCCGAGCCGGAGGACGAACTCGGTCCCCTGGGGTGTCCGTTCTGCGAGGGTAACGAGCGGATGACGCCGCCGGAGGTGCTCGGGCTTCGCGACCGAGGCGAGCGCGACCGTCCGGGCTGGTACGTACGAGTGGTGCCCCACAAGTTTCCGGTCTTGCGTGTCGAGGGAAGCACGGAGATTCACGGGGAAGGGCTCTTTCGGTCCCTCGACGGCATCGGGGCCCATGAGATCGTCATCGAGAGCCCTCGGCACGACCTGGACTTGGCCTTCGCGCCCGTGGAGCAGGTGATCCGGGTCATCGGCGCCTGCCAGCAACGGGTCGAGGACCTGCGCCGCGACCGCCGCTTCCGCCATATCATCGTCTTCCGCAACCACCGCAAGGCAGCGGGGGCTTCGACCAACCACCCCCATTCACAGGTGATCGCCCTTCCCATCGTCCCGCAGCTTGTTCAACGCGAGATTTCGGCTGCGCGGGACTACTTTGGGGAACAGGGGAAGTGCCTCTTCTGCAGCCTGATCGAGCAAGAGCGGGCTGCCGGTGTGCGGGTGGTGGCTGAGACCGCGCACCACGTCGCTATCTGTCCGTACGCTTCGTGTTTCCCCTTCGCAGTGACGATCTACCCTCTGCAGCACTGCCATGATTTCGTGCAGATGGGCGTGGCGGAACGTGCCGACCTGGCTGAGCTGCTACGCAGCCTGTTGGCAGCGCTTCGCTCGGCGCTCTTCAACCCACCCTACAACCTCGTCTACCAGACAGTTCCAGGTCCTGACCGCGCTGTGCCGGACGCGGCAGCCCCTCCGAGTGTCACACAGGTGTACCATTGGCATGTCAACATCATGCCGCGGTTTACACCGGCGGCCGGCTTCGAATGGGAAACCGGGTTCTATACCAACCCTGTCGCACCTGAGGAGGCCGCAGCGGCTCTGAGGGAGCACATGCAACTCTAGACCGAGGAGCGTCCAGACCCCTGAGTAACGTCGGGGCGCTCTCCCCGGGTTCGATCAGACCTGGAGGGCATAGGTGATTGGACCTTACGTGAGGCTGAACTGAAGATGGAAGACAGGACGGGGCTGAGACAGCGTCTCGCGGCCCTGCTGATCGAGCAGGAGCCTGCGATCGTGCAAGGATGGCAGGGGAGGGTCGCGGAAGGCGCCGAGGGCCCGGCTATCACTGCGGAGGAATGGCAGCAGGGAGCGCCGGAAATCCTGCGAATCCTGGCAGAGCGGCTGCGGGACGAGGACACCAGCACTCACCGGGACCGTCTGGTGGCGCTGCTCCAGCAGTTCCACGACGCGCGGCCGGCCGTGGGGAGTGCTGCGGCTGGTCTGAGCGCACTGGTGACGGCCAGTGTGCTCAGTCTGAAGGGCCATCTTGGCGCGGGAGACAAGATGGAGGAGATCGAGGCCGAACTGGAGTCGGAGGTCACCGCTCTGCGGGCTGAGGTGTGGGCTGCGGAAGCAGAGCTCTCGCAGGGAGATGTCGACGACCTGCAGGGGCAGTTCGATTCCCTGCTGGAGGTCGTGCCCGATCCGGTTCTGGTGGTAGGTGTCGCAAGGGGCAGAATCCGAGCAGCGAACCCGGCAGCGCTGGCGCTGACCGGCTACTCACCCGCGCAACTGCGCACCCTCCTCCTGCAAGACCTCATTCCCGCTCTGGACGGGACTGGCCCCGGCAAGTTTCTCGACGAAGTGGTCGAGACCGGCACGAGCATCCGAGACGGCCTGGAGCTGGTGAGCAGGAGCGGCGACAGGATCAGCGGAGACCTGCGAGGGGCACTAGTCCGCCGAGATGGGCTTCCGGCTGCCGTATGCATCTATCGCGTGGGGACGTCGGACGCTCCTGGGACGGGAACTGCGGTCCCAGAGGAGGCCTTTGCCAGCAAGTACGAACAGCTAGATGTGTTCTTTGAGAACGTGATCTCGGCGCTCCCGCTGCGACTGGTTGTGTTGGACTCGGACCTGCGGGTCATCCATGCGAACCCGGCCTTCTACGTACAGCGCGGGATGGCCAAGGAGGAGGTACTCGGACAGGACATCGACGCGGTACTTCCGCCCGAGTTGCTCGACGACGCCGGCCTGCGTGCGGCGCTCCAGTCGGTGCTGCTGACGGGAGAGCGCGTGCGGTGGACAGGGTATCGAGACTACACGCCACGTCAGGGCGAGCGGATTCTGAATGTGCGGCTTGACCCGTGCGAGGGTCCTGCCCGGCAGCGAATGGTGCTGCTGACCTTCGAGGACATCACCGAGCGCCACTACCAGTTGTATGAGCGCTCCGTACTTCAGCAGATCGCGAGGGCATTGCTGGGTGAACTGAACCTCCCGAAGCTGCTGTACGCGATCCTGACCGGGATGACTGCCGGTGGCGCTGTCGGGCTGGGGTTCAACCGGGCGATACTGATGCTGGTGGATGAGGAGGCCGGGGTGCTACGGGCTGAGATGGCCGTAGGGCCGGCCTCGCTGGAGCAAGCTGCGGCGATCTGGACAGAAGTCTCGGACGACTACCGAACGCTGGACGATTTCCTGGCAAACTACGAGAAGCTGCCACCGGCGGAGGAGCGTCCTCTTCATGAACTCGTGCACCGAATGGTGTTCCCGCTGAAGGCCACGCAGAACCTGCCGATGGCGGCGATCACGCAGCGGCAGACGATTCATGTGGTGGATGCGGAGATGGACGAGCGCGTGCCGTCGGCGCTGCGGGAGATGCTGGAGACCGATGAGTTCGTGGTGGCGCCGCTGGTAGCGCGGGACAAGATAATCGGCGTAGCGATTGCGGACAACCGATTCTCGCAGCAACCGATCGGCCACTCGGCAGTGCAACTGCTGACGGCGCTGGCGGACCAGGCAGCTTTGGCCATCGACTCGGCGCGGATGTTCAGCCAGGCCACGGAGGATGCGCGTCGGCTGGACCAGGCGTTGACGGACCTGAGGTCGGCGCAGGAGGAGAGTCTCCGGACGGCCAAGCTCGCGGCGATCGGTGAGGTGACGGCAATCGTCGCCCACGAAATACGCAGCCCGCTATCGGCGATCGGTGGGTTCGCACGCAGTATTGTCCGAGAGCCGCACAGGGTGGACCGGAACGCTCGGGCTGCGAAGATCATCGTGGAGGAGGTCGTGCGTCTGGAACGGATCCTGGCGGAGTTGCTTGACTTCACGAAGCCGTCGGAATCGGTTCTGGAGCCGGTCGATCTTGCACCACTGGTGGCAGGCGTAGTGCAGAAGATGCGGGCAGCACCCGAGAGCGCCGAGGTGGAATACCACGTGAGGATCGAGGAGGGGCTGCCACTCGTCGAGGCGGACCCCAAGCACGTGACGCAGATCGTGCAGAACCTGGTGATGAACGCGCTGCAGGCGATGCCGCAAGGCGGGTCGCTGACAGTGACTGCTCACGCGAAGCCCTCTGAAGTCGAGGTCTCGATAGAGGATACGGGCGAAGGTATCGCGGAGGACCGTCTGGAGAAGGTCTTCGACACCTTCTACACGACAAAGCCGACGGGGACCGGGCTGGGGCTGGCGCTGTGCCAGAAGCTCGCGGCGCAACAGGGCGCCGAGATCAAGGTGAAGAGCACGGTGGGCAAGGGTACCACTTTCATCGTGTCCTTCCCGGTGAGACCAAAGACGCGGGCTCTGGAGCAGGGAGTGCAGTGAGTTGATGCCAAGGACGCTCGCCTTCGCCATGCTGGTGAGGGAAGGAGCGCGGCAAGGAGCGTGACGGAGTGCCAAGAGTGCTGGTCGTGGACGACGAGGAGCATCTGTGCATGCTGTACGAGCAGGAGCTTCACTACGCCGGGTACGAGGTCGTGACGGCCTCAAGCGGCCCTGAAGCGCTGGCGGCTCTGGAGCAGCATGACATTGACGTCGTGGTCCTGGACATCGCGATGCCGGGGATGGACGGGATCGAGACGCTGCGCAAGATCCTGGCGGTCAACAACCGCATGCCGGTGATTCTCAACACGGCGTATGCGAGCTACCAGGACGATTTCATGACATGGGCAGCAGAGGATTACGTGGTGAAGAGCAGCGACGTGTCCGAGCTTTCGCAGCACATTGCCGACGTGCTGCGCAAGCGAGGTATCAAGCCTCCTGAGCCCCCTGCGGCTTAGGGTCGTTAGAGGTACGGACTATGGATCGGAAGGACAACGCCGATGCTGCACGGGACATCGTGGTGATGGTCCTCGCCGGTGGCGAGGGCCAGCGCCTGTACCCTTTGACGCGGCGGCGGGCCAAGCCGGCGGTGCGGTATGGCGGGGACTACCGGATGATCGATTTCACGCTGAGCAACTGCGTGAACTCCGGCTACCGGCGGATCTACCTGCTTACGCAGTTCGCCGCCTCGTCGCTACACCGGCATGTTCGGCGTGGCTGGGTGCCGCTGCTGAGCGATGAACTTGGGGAGTTCATCGAGATGGTGCCGGCACAGCGGATGGCGGAGGATCGTTGGTACGCCGGGACGGCCGACGCCATCTACCAGAACCTGTTCATTCTCCAAGAGGAGCGGCCCTCACTGGTCATCATCCTGTCGGGTGACCACGCGTACAAGATGGACTACCGGGGGATGGTTCGCCAGCACCTGGAGACCGGGGCAGCGCTGACGATTGCGAGCCTGAAGGCGCCGCGCACGCAGTGCACGCAACTGGGCGTCCTGGAGGTTGACCGAGACTGGCGAGTGGCGGGCTTCGAGGAGAAACCTGTCGACCCGCGGGGCGTGCCTGATGACCCGGACCACTCTCTCGTGTCGATGGGCGTGTACGTATGGACGACGGCAGAGCTGGTGCGGCGAGTGGCCGACGATTCGACGCGCGATACGAACCACGACTTCGGCAAGGACCTGATACCGACGATGGTATCGGAGGGCAGTGGGGTCTGGGCGTACCACTTCGACCGCGACCCCTCGGGCAGTCCGAGCTACTGGCGGGACATTGGGACTCTCGATGCATACTGGCAGGCGAACATGGAGCTGGTGGGGATCCTGCCGGAGTTGAACCTGTATGACCGTGAGTGGCCGGTGTACAGCCACAAGGTGCAGCTGCCGCCGGCGAAGACCGTGCATGGCAGCCTGTGCTCGGTGACGGACTCGCTGATCTCGCCGGGGTGCGTGATCTCGGGGGCGCGGATACACTCGAGCGTCCTCTCCCCCGGCGTGTATGTGCATCGGGGTGCGGAGATCAGTGAGTCGATCATCATGGACGACTGCGAGGTCGGGCGGGATGCGGTGCTGCATCGGACAGTCGTGGACGAGGGAGTGAAGGTTCCGGAGGGGTTCCGCGCCGGCTTCGACCGGGCGGAGGACGAGCGACGCTTCCTGGTGACGGAGGGCGGCGTAACGGTGATTCCGCAGGGAATGGTGTTGCACAAGTGACGGTATCGACGACTCCAGTGAAAGTGCTGTTCGCTTCGGTCGAAGTGGCACCCTTCGCGTGGACCGGCGGGATGGGGGACGTCGCGGGAAGCCTGCCGAAGGCGCTCCACAAGCTCGGAGTAGACGTCCGGGTCATCATGCCGAAGCACCGGGGCTGCGCCGAAAGGGCCGGCTCGATGCGGCGCATTGTGAATACGTGCGAAGTCCACATGCCGTGGTGGGTCACGGGTTGCGCTGTCGACGAAGGGCGGCTACCGGGCTCGGAAGTGCCGGTGTACTTCGTCGAACATCAGCAGTACTTCGACCGCGAGGGGGTGTATGGTCCGCCGGGAGCAAGTTGGCAGGACAACCTCGAGCGGTTCTCGTTCTTCTGCCGATCTGTGGTGGAGGTCCTGCGGCATCTGGACTGGCAGCCGGACCTGGTGCACCTGAACGACTGGCACACCTCCCTGCTGGCGCTCTACCAGAGGCTATGGGGACTGGACTTCCGCACCATCTATACGGCCCACCAGCTTGGCCCGGCGTTCCACGGGACCTTCCCGGCCGCGCAGCAGACACTCGCAGGGATCG
Organism: Armatimonadia bacterium; assembly: GCA_039679385.1. Classification (NCBI taxonomy): domain Bacteria; kingdom Bacillati; phylum Armatimonadota; class Armatimonadia; species Armatimonadia bacterium. Next base: position 27,199 of record JBDKVB010000016.1, read on the forward strand.
ACCTGGGACGACTGGAAACGCGGCGGTTCGTTGCGCACGGTCAGATCGACCTTGCCCGTGCCGGCCTGGCGCTAGCGGACAGGGCGAACACTGTCAGTGAACGATATGCGCAGGAGGTTGCCGCTCCGGGCTCCGAGGAAGGGGTTTCGGATCTGGTTGCGGAGCTTGGCGACCGGTTCTGCGGCATCCTCAACGGGATCGATACGGAGGTATGGAACCCGCGCCTCGATCACGTGATCGCAGCTCAGTACAGTGAGGAGGATCTGGGCGGCAAGCTGGAGTGCAGACGAGCACTGCAGCGCGAAGTGGGGCTGCCGGTGACGGATTCCGTGCCGCTGGTCGGCATGGTCAGCCGACTGGACCAACTCAAGGGCTTTGACTTGATACAGGCGGCTCTTCCGCAGCTCGGGGGCGCTCAGTTCGTGTTTCTGGGCTCGGGTGATCCAGGCTACACGGCCTTCCTGGAGGGAACGGCCCGCTACCGGGAAGACGTCGCCGCCGTGTGTCGGTTCGATTCGGAGCTGGCGCGCAAGATCTACGCCGGGGCCGACATGCTGCTGATGCCGTCGCGTCGCGAGCCGGCCGGACTTGCCCAGATGATCGCCCTGTCCTATGGGACGATCCCGGTGGTGCACTACACGGGCGGGCTCGCGGACACGATCAGTGAGGATCCGCGGCACCAGAACGGCTTTGTGTTCCACGAGTACCGGCCAGACCATCTGACGGCGGCGCTCGGCCGGGCCTTCAACGCATACCGAGAGCATGAGCGGTGGCAGGAGCTGATGCGGCATGCGATGCGCTGTGACCACTCCTGGGGTGCCTCAGCGGCCAAGTACCAGGAGATGTACCTGCGGGCGCTCCAGGCCCCGTAGAAGCACAGCAACGGGCATAGGAGACACTGCGCAAGAAGATACACACAGGAAGCCCTGCCACTAAGGAGTGGCGGGGCTCTTTGCTTGCTCAGGAGCTGAGGGTTGAGCTTAGTTGGGGCGCAGGCGCCCCGGTGCATCGATGCTGTGGAGGACAGAGGCGATGGTCGTCTCGTCCTCGGGCGGGATTGCGATGGGGACGGAGAACCAGAAGGTGGCCCCGGCGCCCGGCATGCTCTCCACGCCGATCTCTCCGCCATGCAGCTCGACCAGGTTACGGCTCAGAGGTAGACCCAGACCAGCCCCACCAAGTTGGTCCTCCTGGCGTCCGACCTGGACGAACTCCTGGAAGATGGCGCCATGCAGTTCGGGCGGGATACCGGCACCACGATCGGTAACGGACATGCGGGCGAAGTCGGCATCGGACTCCACCGAGATATCAACGGCGGTGCCCTCAGGGGCGTACCGGATGGCGTTGGTGAGCAGGTTGAAGAGAATCTGCTTGATCCGCCTCTCGTCGGCAAGGACGACGGGCGGATCGTCCGGCATGTGGACCTGGAGGCTAACGCCCTTGTTGCGTGCCATGCCCTTGATGATCTTTGTGGCCTGGTCAACGACCAGGTCGACACGAATCGGCTGGAGGTCGAGCTTGATGGTGCCGGCCTCGACCTTGGAGAGGTCGATGACGTCGTTAATGAGCTGGAGGAGATGCTGCCCGGCGTCGATGATACGCTCGACGAAACCGCGCTGCTGCTCATCGAGGGTGCCGAAGGAGTCGTCGGCGAGCAACTCGGCGAAACCGTTGATGGCGTTGAGCGGCGTGCGTATCTCGTGACTCATGTTGGCGAGGAACTGGGACTTAACGACGTTGGCCCTCGCAAGCTGAGCATTGACGCGCTGCAGCTCGGCGCCCTGGACCTCGAGGTCACGGTTGGTCTTCTCAAGCTGCTCACGAAGCTTGCGGCGCTCTGAGACATCGTGGAAAACGAGCTGGACGAGGCGCTTGTCCTGATAGGTTACGAGACTGCCGCTGAGGTCGACGCTGACGAACTGACCGTCACGGCGCCGCAAGGGGATCTCGGAGAAGAGCACGCCGGTTTTGCGGATCGTCTCCTGGACGATGTTACGGAAGCGCACGACGCCGTCGGCATCCAGGATCGCAACAGTCTGGTCGAGGAGCTCCTCGCGGGTGGCCCCGATCACCTGCAGCGCCTGAGGATTGGCGTCGCGGATGACGGTAGTGTCGGCGTCGACCAGCAGGACAGCGTCCATGGCCTGAGCGAAGAGGGCGCGGTGGCGCACTTCAGAGGCTGCAAGCTGGCCCACGCTGTCGGTGAGCTCTTGGTTGGCGGCACGGAGGGCTTCGGAGCGACGTTCGAGCTCTTCCTCCATCGCGCGTCGCTCGGTCGTGTCGTGCAGTGCGATAAGCGCGACGGGACTGGCAGACTCTCCAAGCATACGGGAGTACATGTCGAGCCAGACGATCGCGCCATCGCGACGGATCCAGGGGACCTCGCGTGCGTGCGAGAAGCGCTCGGTGGCCAGCCGCTGCAGGCCGAGTTCGGCCCGAGTGGCCACCCACTCGGGGCACAGTCCGAGGCCGATCTGGCCCTCGAGTTCCTCGCGGGCGTAGCCGAGGAGCTTGGCGAAGTCGTCGTTGACGTAGAGCATGGTGCGGCTTGGGACATGGAAGGCATACATGGGCGTGGGACTGGCCTCGACTGCAGCAGCGGCCTCGCTGTGAGCGGCGAGGGTGGGCTGGGTCTCAGAGCGGAGTGCAATGTTAGCCCAGGCTTGCAGGCCCGAGATCCCGAGTATCGCAATAGCGACCGCAAAGGCCTGCAGGAGGAACCATTCGCGTTGCCCTGCGAACACGACGAGTATGGCGCCACCGACTGCCAGGAGCGACCACCATAGCCCAATCTTCTCCGCTACGGCCCGCAAAGCCCGGTGACTGAGCGCGGCGCCATTGGTGCGTTTTGGAGCGGGCTGTTGACTGGGGCTTACCGTGTTCAGATAACTCACCGTCCTTCCTGCAGTCATACGGACGAAGATATGAACGCTTTAACGGTGTACTTGGGAAAAGTGTAACTCTTCTCCGTGGCAAGGTCAATATCAATGCGGCTGGCTGTTGCGTTGTCGTTACGTGCGTGTGTGCGCAACCTGAAGGAGAGCATTGGTTAGCTGTAACAGCAGTCAAGGTCCCCTCACGACACAGCCCTTCGCCCATGTATTTCACGTAAAGACCCGCGTGAGTTCATCCTGGTCGAACCGAGGTAGCGGCACCGCGCCTTCGGGTGTTCGAAGGACGCAGTCGCCACCGGGCTGCGTCACACGCCCAAGGAGGGTGCAGTCGATTCCTCCGCGAAGGCAGGCCTCGATGACCGCAGGAGCGTCTTCCGGTGCCACGGCCAGCAGCAGGGATCCGGAGGCGATGAGCCCTAGCGGGTTGAGGCCCAGGTGCCGGCAGAGCCTGGCTCCCTCGGAAAGCAGGGGCAGTGCAGAGCCGTCGACCTCAAGGCCGACGTGGCCTGCGGTGGACATCTCCCACAGTCCGGTAGCGAGTCCCCCCTCCGTGGGGTCATGCATTGCGTGAACGCGTGCTGTCTCACAGGCCAGCTTCGCTTCGGCCAAGACGCCGATGCCCGGACGGTGGAGCAGGTCGGCACAGGCATCGAGGAACTCCGGAGCGAAGCCCTCCTCCAGAAGACGCGGCCGGAGCTCCCGCGCGAGGAGTGAGGTGCCCTCCAGAGGCACCGCCTTCGTGACGAGAAGTGCGTCGCCGGGCCGGATCCCGCTGTTGGTAACCAGGCGGTCTCGCGCGACCTGGCCAACAACGGTGCCCGAGATGACCGGGCGGTCGAGGCCGAGGGTGACCTCGGTGTGGCCGCCAACAAGGGACATCCCGTAGTGGTCGCACGCGGACCGGACCTGGGTCAGGAGTGAGGAGACCGAGTCCGCGGTCGCGTCCTTCTCGGGCAGCAGCACGGTGGCAAGGAACCAGCGCGGAGTGCCTCCGGCGGTAGCGATATCGTTGACGTTGACGGTGACGGCATAGAAGCCGATCTCGTCGGTAGCGAAGGTGATGGGATCGCTCTTGAGGAGGAGCAACTCAGGGGCACCGACGTCGATCACGGCGACGTCGCGTCCGATCCCAGGGCCGACGACAACAGAGGGGTCACCTCCGAGAGAACCCAGGAGCGTAGCAAGAAGGTCGGCATCCAGTTTGCCCGGTTTCAGAGGGATCTGCGAGGGGAGCATGCTATCAACTCGGAGGTATCCCCGGAGAGAAGGAAACGGGCGACGACGGCCAGATCGGCCGCGACGAGATCGGCCCCGTAGTCAGCGAACTGCTCCCGGGTAGTACGGTCGGTGAGCACGCCACAGGTGAAGGCCCCGGCAGCCTGCCCACACTCGATGTCAGTGCGGTGATCGCCGACAAGGAGGGCATGGTCGGGCGCCACGTGCAGGACTTCAAGGGCTGCGAGCAGGTGGCCCCTATCAGGCTTGACGGCAGGGACGTCGTCGCGGGTAAGCAGGAGGTCGAAGTAGAGAGGATGGCGAGCCAGAAAGGCCTCCACAGCGCGACGGCAGTTCCGGGTGATGATGCCGATGCGCATCCCGGCGTTAGCCAGGTCCATCAGCGCATCGGGAATACCGGGAAAGGGGCTTCCCTTCGCGCAGAAGCCAATCTCGACGTCCTCAAGAACCGCGTCGGCCTCCCGACGGAACTGCGAACGGCGGAAGGGGTCTGCAGCAAGACGGTCCTCGGCGACCTCGATGAGCTCGAGGACGTAGAGGCCCTGATCCATTGTGGCTTGCCACAGACCCCAGGTTTTGATGAGCTCGACGGTTCGGCTCCGCATCTGGGCGAAGTCGATCTGCGTGTGTGCCAGCGTGCCATCGAAATCGCAGACGACGGCCTGGATTTGGTCGATGGCGAAGCTGGACATACGTGCAACCTCTATCGGTTGGTTAGCGTTAGGGCAGTCTGGCTACTGGGCCAGCTTCTCGATCTGGTCGAGGATATTGGCCAGTTCGCTGTCAAGGCGCTGGAACTCGCCCAGGTTCCCGGAGTTCAGGGCCTTCTCCTTGCTCTGCTGCAACTCCAGTGCCTGCTCCACAAGGCTCTTTATGGTAGCGGCCTGGGCCTGTCCGGCCGGGGGTGCCTGTGACGGCGAGATGCTGCTCGCCGCAGCTTCCTCCGGAGTGCGCCCGAAGAGCTTAGCGAGGGCGGAATCCAGGTCAGTACCGAAGGCAACGCGGTTGCCGTTCACGAGGAGCACGAGTTTGAGTTCAGGGATCGGGCTCTTGGCCGCGGCGATGTAGACCGGCTCAGCATAGAGCAGGGAGTTCTCGATGGGAATGACGAGAAGGTTGCCGCGGATGATGGTGGACCCTCGCTGTCCCCACAGGGTCTGGTTCTTGGAGAACTCGGGGTCCTGGCCGATGCGTGACTCGACCTGCATGGGCCCGTCAACAAGGGCGTTCTTGGGGAAGCGGTAGCAGACGATCTCGCCGTAGTGCGCCGGGTCGCAACGGGCAGCCATCCAGGCGACCATGTTCTTGTCCTCACGGCCCTTGGGTGTGAAGGGCAGCATGAGCAGGAACTCTTCCTTTGTTTCGCCCGGCAGCTTCATGACGGCGTAGTAGGCCTCGGTCTTGCGGGCCTCAGAGCCGTAGATCTCGTTGGGGATGGCCCAGCTATCCTCCCGCTGGTAGAAGGTGGTCGCGTCGGTCATGTGGTAGTCCGCGTAGGTATCCGCCTGGACGGTGAAGAGCAGTTGCGGGAATCGGAAGTGCTGCTGGACCTCTCTGGGCGCCGGCTCTTTCTTGAGCAGCGTCGGGAAGATGCTCTGGTAGCACTGGATCATGGGATCAGTGGGATCAGTGCAGTAGAACTCGGGAATGCCGTCGTAGGCGTCGCAGACGACCTTCACGGAGTTGCGCATGTAGTTGACGCCCACCAGGGAGTGCGGTGTGGAATACGGATAGGTGCGCGAGTAGGTGTAGGCGTCGTTGATCCACTTGAGTTTGCCGTCGATGACCGTGATATACGGATCCGGATCACAGAGCAGGAAGAGGGGGCACAGAGTCTGGATGCGCTCCGGCAGGGTGCGGTTAATGATAACCCGACTGTCCTTGGTGAGGGACTGGGTGAAGAGGAGCTGCCAGTCCTGGAACCGAGCGAAGAAGGCGAGACGACGCCAGAAGCTAGCGACGGGTATGCCGCCCTTGCCGGTGTAGCGTGTGTAGGCGTTGCCTTCCTGGGCGTTGGCCGCGTTAGAGCCACCGCGAGCGTAGTCGAGTTCGTCAACCTTGGTGTTGGCGATGACGTAGTCCTCGATCTTGGCCAGGGGTTCGTCCATGATGCGCTGCTCAGCCGCACCGGGTCGATCCTGATCCTGCTGCGGTCCGCCCTGCTGTCCGGACTGCTGGCCGGTAGCGTCGGTGCCCTGGTTGGACTGGTCAGGCTGACCGGCTCGCTCGTGACGTTCGATGCTCTGGATGAGCTCGATGAAGCGTGGATGAATGCTGGTGAAGAAGTAGACGCCAGGCTGGTTGATCTGGAGGTCCTTGATGGACTGGGGCGGGATGTCCTTGACCCAGAAGTTGGGCAGGCCCTCCCCCGTCTCGCCGCGCCCAATCTCGTTGACCGGGGCTGCACAGACACCGTAGCCATGGGTGTACTGGAGGTGGCTCTTGACCCAAGTCTGGGGGGCCGGGATGCGATTGGAGTCGACCTGTCGAGGCGCGATCATGACCTGACGCACATGTCCGTCGATCGTGTAGCGGTCAACGTCGACGTCTGGGAAATCGTAGTAGGCCCGAAGTCCCTGGCGCTGATCCATGGTGCGCTCAAGGGGCCGGTGATCCCACAGGCGGATGTTGTCGATGGTGAGACGGTTGCGCTCGACCTGGTCCCAGGTGAGGTTCGTGACGACGTTGTGTAGGCGGTTCTGGATCTTGTCGAGGCCGAAGGCCTTGTTGGTGGCCTTGATGTTGGACTCGATGAAGGGCTTTTCCTTGTCGAACTGGGTCGGGTTGACCACGAGCCTCTGGACAGCCACGGGGTAGACCGTGCCACCCAGGAAGGAGAAGAGGAGGAGGACAGCGAGAGAACCCGCCGGCCAGAAGAGGCGGCGTGAGCGGATGCTGGCGATCATCACTACGGCACCGACAAGGCACAGAACCATCAGGCCATACATGACCGGAAGCCGGCCATAGACATCCGCATAGGCGGCACCCCAGAGGACGCCTCCCTTGTTGGACAGGAGCAGGCCGAACTGGTCGATCCGGTAGTTGATGATCTTGACGAGGAGGCCAAGGGCAACCAGAGCGTAGACATGGGTCCGGGCCCTCTGGGTGGTCTGGATGGAGTTGCCGACCACGCGGATGGCTTCCTGGTAGAGGTGGACCAGGATGGAGGCGATGGTCGCGACGACTACAGCCAGGAAGGCCGAGCGGACGAGATAGCGCAGGAAGCCGAGCTTGAAGACGTAGAAGCTGGCGTCCTTGCCGAAGATCGGATCGACATCATTGAAGGGGACAGCGTGGCCAAACTGCAGCCAGGGCAGCCATTTCCCGCTGGCGACGACTCCGGCCATAAGCCCGCCGAGGAGGGCGAAGACAAGCAGCGCCTTGTCGGCGTACTGCTCGATCTGCGCGCGCTCTTCGTCCGGCAGAAGGCGCTTGCCGAGAAGGGCGACATCGGGCGGCAGCGGCTTGCGGGCAATCCTGAGGTTGATCCACAACCACAGGAAGAAGAGGACACCGATGATGAGGCCGAGGACGATACGAGTGGAGAGAATGGTGGTAAACACAGCGCCCTGGGAGAGCGCGCTGAACCACAGGTAGTCAGTCCACAGTGTGAGAGCTTTGGCGGCAAGGATGAGGGCCAGGATTGCACCGAAGATGTAGTAGAACACTTTGGACGGCAGCGTCACAGTCATTCTCCTAGGGGGTAGTGGGCCGGCTTAGTGGTCGTCTTCGTCCTCATCGACGTCGGCAGGGGGTTCGTCCGCGTCGAGGCCCATGTTGCCCATTATCTTACGGAACTGTGTGAGTTCATCGTTCTCGTCGTCTTCCAGGTCAGCCGCCCAGACTTGGGCTTCGCCCAGCACCTGCTCGGCGACGAAGATGCGGGCATTCGTTCGCAAGGCGAGAGCGATGGCGTCGCTAGGTCTGGCATCAAGGGTTACGGAGCCGGTCGAGGTCGTAAGATGCAGGAGTCCGTAGAAGGTGCCGTTCTCCAGCTTCGTGACCTCAACGCGGGTCAAGCGGTGTCCAAGGGCCTGCAGGGCGTTGGCGAAGAGATCATGGGTAAGGGGTCGCTCGAAGGTCTCGCCGCGCAGGGCCAGGGCAATGGCATAGGCTTCGTACTCGCCAATGAGGATCGGGAGCAGTCTGACCTGCTGCAGGTCGGCGAGAATGACCAGAGTGTGTCCCTGCTGGTTCATGCCGATACGGTGGACGAGCATTTCTACCATCGGTCCATGACCTGCCTGTCAGATGGCCGGGGCCTCGCCAGAAGCGGGCCTTCCGGGTAAGCAGAGGACAGTTGGCGAGCCAGTCACCGGTCCTGCTGGTTGCTGTTGCGGCGCACGGCGTCGTAGTCAAGGCCAGCAGACTCGACGGCGTCGCGCCAAGTTCCGTACATCGATGGTTTGCGGGCTGCTGCGACGAGACTCCCCCATCCGTGGGTGCGCAGCCAAGAGACCGTGAGGCGTCCTCCCTGGGCGTGGATCTGCTTGATGGCACTGAGCACAGACTCGCGCGTCCAGTGGTGCCGCACGCGCTCCTTGTACTCAAGCCCCGCTGACCTGACAGCAGCGGCCCAGGAGCCGAAGTAGCGCGGACTGATCGCGGCGGCAAACAGGTCTGGTTGAGTGGCCCGCACACTCGTGGGGCTGAGGCCCCCCGGAGCCGTTCGAAGCTCACGCAGGGCGGCAAGGATGGCCTCACGAGACCAATGGCGCCTGTGTTCGTGCTCAGCAGGCTCCAGCCCTGCAGCGGCGAGGGCGGCACTCCAACTTCCGAGGTCTGGATGACGGAGTGCAGCCTGCACCAAGGGCGGGCTGAGACGTCTGGCCGCCGAGAAGGACAGGCGATGCCCTTCCCGAGCGAGGCGACGGATGTCAAGAAGGATACGCTCACGCGACCATTTGGAGCGGTTATTCGGCGGCGCATCTACCTCGGCCGCCCGCAGAGCGCTACGCCAGTCGCCGAAGAGCTTGTAGGCGGTAGTGACCATCCCGCCGAGGCCCAGATCGCGCAGTCGCCGAACTGAGAGCCTCTCTCCGCGGGCGTGCAGTCTGCGGATCTCGAGGAGTATGCGTTCGGATGTCCATTTCTGACGCTGCATGGTGGCAAGGCATCGGGCGCAACCCTCTTCCGGGCCCGACCGACGGCCCTCCCTAGTGGCACGAAAACCTGCCGGTGCTCCGGCAGGCTTGGGTTGCTGCCCGTGTTGAGCTTGTGTGAATGGTTCGAGTGTAACACAGGCAGACAGGGCAAGTCAACTTGGCGACCGCCTGGGAAACCGCGTCAGGGGGCCAATCAGGCGCCACAAGGCGTCGGTCGGAGGGAACGGGTGAACTGGGAGGGGAAAGCATTCGGCCACCGGGCGCGATCCGGTGGCCGAAGAGGGCCTAGGAAGGGACAAGTCGCCTTGTCGCAGATCCAATCGACACTACTATTGTACGGCAGCGGCACGTGGAACTTGATCAGATTATGCGCATGGGCGGGTCAAGTTTTGGTCTAGTCTCCGCCGCCGATGTTCTCCGCTCTAGACGGTGCAGAGGCAGAGGTACTCGAAGGCTTGGCAACTCCCTGCCGGATACCGTCGAGCTTGCTCCAGTAACCCAGGAGGGCGGCACGTCCGGCCTCCGTGATCGAGTAGGAGGTGTTGGGCGTGGCACCGATAAAGCGCTTCACTACGACGACGTACCCTGCCTCCGCGAGCTTGGCCATGTGGGAGGAGAGGTTTCCTCGGCTGAGGCCCAAGGCAGCTAGCAGGTAGTTGAAGTCGACCTCGTCCACACCACTAAGCATGGATAGGATTGCCAGGCGTGCCGGCTCATGAACCAGTCGATCAAGGGTCGGCACGCCAGCACTGATGGCTGTCATCGCTCGCCGGCCTCCCTGGCGTGACGCCGCATCTCGACCAGCAGCCAGCGGTTGTAGGCATGAAGGGCAACCGCAGCAACAAGCCAGGCGACAAGCAGCCATACGGAGATTGTCACCGCCGCGCTTTGAGCGTAGAAGGCGGAGGCGATCTCGGGCGCAACCGGCAGCGCTCCCCCCTGAAAGACGAGCTGAGGTGCAGCGGCGAGGATGCCGCCGAGGAGTACGGTAGTCGAGCCGATGATCTCTGTACCAGGCTCGCGAAGGCTGTACCTACCGACGATGTAAAGGTATAGTCCAAAGACCGTCAGGCCGATCACAGAGGCCTGCCAGGAGTCGACGTGGCCCGTGGCGGCCATGATGATTGGCAGCAGGATGCATGCGGGTCCGACCACTCGAGCCCAAAGCGGGGTCCGACGTGGCGTGGCGCAGGCGTTGCCGACCTGCTCGTAATAGACCTTCTCGACGGCACCGGGCGCCATCCTGAGCGCCAACCAGACGCAGAAGAGGAAGAAGGCACCGCCCAGAACGTACATCCCGGCGGTCTCAACCGGCGGCACGAGACCAGCGACGCGCAGCACAAAGAGCAGGGGGATGATGCCGATCGTGAACAGGATTCCCTGGGTGATCAGCGTCAGGCCCTTGGAGCGCGCGTAGAGGCGAGTGCACCCGGCCAGTATCTGGAGGCGGCTTCGGTCCATAGCTCGACGCCCGTCGGTCGGCAGATTGGTTTGCCCCACAAACTGATTTGCAGGCAGTATAGCTCTCGGTCAGCGGAAGTCAAGGGGTCTGCGCGTTTTTGTGTCGTGTGGCTGCAAGGCGCGGAGATGGAGCGGAGCGAGTGGAAGACATGGAAACCGGGAGGCCTGTTGCGGAAGGGCCTCCCGGTGGAGTACGAACTGAAGTGGGCCATACATGCAAGGCAAGGCCCGGTTGCTGGGTTGTTCAGGCGTTGTGCCCTAGCCCGGCGGTGGCGGCACATCAACGCCGGCTACGTAGAAGTCGTAGAAGGCTGAGTAGGAGACTTGCCCGTTGAGGTCCCGGGCAACGACGCGGACGCTGTACAGCTCAGGAGCCTGGGTACCGTCCGAACCGATGGAGTGAGAGTTTGGCGGGACGGCGTAGTTGAGGGACCAGGTGCCGTCGTAGATTGTGCCGGCCGTGGGAGCGCCCGGCGCCAACTCGGTCACGCCGCCGGTGGGACCGTAGACTTCGAACCGGAGACCCTTAGGCGAGCCGGAGGTGGAGGTGTTGATGCCATCGGCATCGGAGATCGCAGCGGTAAGGGTGAGCTGGCCTCCGGAGGCGCTGATCGGGAGCTCTTTGCTGGCAGAGAGCAGCACGGAGGTGATCTGCGGCGGCAACGGGCCAGTGACGTTGACGGAAGTGGCGCTGTACAGGCCACCGATGGAAGCGGAAACGTTAGCAGTTCCGGCCGCGAGGCCCTGGAAGACACCAGCGGCGCTTATCTGGCCGATGTCACCGGTGGCGGGGTTCTCGACGACCCAGGTGGGCTGGAGGTCGACCTTGTCGGCACCGACGTAGATGGAAGCGCGGAACTGCAGGGTTCCACCGACCTGAGCGCTGGGGCTCTGAGGATCAAGCGCAAGCGATGTGGGTGTGCCAAGGGCGGTAGGGATCATCGCGAGGCTGACGGCGGTGGTGCGATGTGCCAGGGTCTTGATGCGGACGGAGGTGTTGCGGTAGTCGCCGGACTCAGGGCTTTCAGCGGTGAGTACGACGGAGCCGCCGGGCAGCCCGGTAAGTGTGAAGGCCCCGTTGGCATCCGCGGTGGCGGACTGGCCGGTGACGGGTTCGCTGACGACGGCACCGGGAATGCCGACGGAGACGTCATCGGCCTCGACGACCTTGCCCTGGATCGTGGCATTGTCGGGGCTGGGGTGCGGTCCCACGTTGGGTGCGGCGCCGTCGCCGCCTCCACAGCCGGAGAGCAGCGATGCAGTGAGGATGAGACCAGCGACCAGCGCGAGCGGTGCGGAAGCAGTGGCGAGCCGTGACATGTAGCAGAGCCCCCTGGCCGGAGGGAGAGACCAGGCCCCTCAGGTGGTTGGTGTGGACGCAGCCGTCGTGCCGGTACCCGTCAGCCGACAAGGAGCGACCGGCGGGACCGACGGTATGTATTTTAGCGGGCAACCCGCACAAGACGCAAGGCCGACGCCATAGTTCCATCGTCAGCACAGGCAGAAACTCGAACCAGATACTGTCCGGAGGGCACCTGAGTGCCCGTGGCACTGCGGCCGTCCCAGGCGACGGAGTTGACTCCGGCGGTATGCAGACGGGCGGATTCGATCGCGCGCACAGGGCGACCGGCGATGTTCATCACGGAGACCTCGCACTGGGCATCGCGCGACAGGGTGAAGACAATCTGGGCACCGGAACCAGTCTGGGACACCGACATGGCGGTCACCTGAAGACCTGCGGAGGAGCGCAGAGAGGCTTCAAGGGTGAAGACCCTCTCCCCTGCCGTCTGTCCGGTATCGAAGGTGTACTGGGTCTGGTGCCTCATGCTGGTGCGGACGCCGGTGGAGAGGTCCGTCAGGTACAGATTGTAATCGGAAGGCACCTTGCTCAGGTCGGGCCAAGTCAGCGCGACCTTGCCCTGTGGGCTATCCCACGCCAGCCGTGCCTGCCACTTCATTGAACTCGCAGCGTGCGAGAGGAAGGAGGTGGCGTAGCCGGCGGAGGAGGCTGACGCCGTGCCGACGGTCGCGAAGGACAGGTCGAGGCCACCACTGAGTCGCGGCGGCGACTGGATGCCGTTCGCGGTCGAGCAAACGCCGAAGTAGTTGGCAGCATCGACCGCCGTGGTGCTGCGGGCGATGAGCTGGACGGGCCACTCCTTGGAGGCCACCGCGGAGGTGGTGACTCGCGAGCTCGAGGAGACCGCGCTTGTGCCGGAGGGACGAGAGATGGTGAGCGTGCAGGCCTTGTCAGCATAGACCCAGAAGCCGCGCCACGGGGCTACCAGGGTGGTGGCGCCAAACAGCGGGTGAACCAACTCGTAGTCGCCCGTGGAGGTGTTGTAGGTCCACGAGTAGCTGCGCATGATACCCGCGGCGTCGGCACTTGTGAGGTCCATGGTGGTGGTGCCATAGGTGACAGTTGAGGCGCTGAAGTCGACCGGAGCAAAGAAGGGATTGCCGAGCTGCTGCCATCCGGGCTGGACGGCGATGTCGAAGTTGCCCGCAGGCGCCGTGGTTCCGGAAGGAGTGACCGTACTGGGAGCGGGCAGCTTGATCCAGAAGCCTCGCCCGAGTCCCAGCTTGAGGAAGTCGCTAAGTGGCTCACCGGAGTAGACGGCATAGGTGTCCGAGGTGGGCTGATAGCGGGCGTACTTGAGCGCGCTTGTACTCAGGTTGAAGAGCGTCGCCGGATGGGCATCCAGGGGAAGGGCAGGGGCGCCGAGCATCTGGAGACCGGCCGGGAAGCTGACAGCGCCGTTCGCATAGCTCTGGACCGGGCCGGCCGCGACGACGTCCTTGCGCTCGTTGCCGAGCGTATCGATGCCGGTGATGGCGTAGTAGTAGTCAGCACCGTTGACGGTGGTCGAGTCGGTGTAGGTGCGCGCCGAAGGGTCGCTCAGTGTGACCAGGGGAGTGCGTCCCGATGCCGAGGAGAAGGATCGGGTGTCACGGTAGATGCGGAAGCGGGCCAAGTCGGAGGGTGCGACGTAGCCCGACCAGTCGAGCAGGATGACGCCGCCAGAGTCAGCCGGACGATCCTGGACGGTCAGTGTCTCCACACGTGTTGGTGCGTTGTCGTCATAGGAGTGGATCGGCCCAACGGTGCTGGACTCGACGCGATGGACTCCATCGGAGGCGGCCACACGGTAGTAGTAGTCGACGCCGTCGGTGGTCGTGTTGTCGACGTACTCGACCGTACCCTTGGCGCGGGTAGCGAGGTCGGTCCAGGTGGAGGTGGCAGACCCCTGCGCGCGGCTCACGATGTAGGAGGTGACAGTGTTGCCACCGGAGCCGTCATCGGCCGACTTGGTCCAGGTCAGCGTAATGCTGCCCCCCTGGTCGCCGGTCGTGTCTGCTGCGGCGAGGTTGGTGGGAGCACCCGGCGGAAGGGCTGCGCCCATGGCCCTGGCAGCGTTGATGCGACCGGCACCCAGCTTGCCGGCGTAGCCCGCATTCGAGGAGTCGATGTTGTCGCAGGAGGCGCGGAGGATGCGCAAGATGTCGGCGCCGGTGCGGGTCGGGTCCTGGGCTTTGAGCAAGGCGGCGAGCCCAGAGACCAGAGGCGCCGAGAACGAGGTGCCGCTGTTGTTCGTGAAGTAGCTCGTGAACCCGGAGACGGAGGGGTAGTAGACCCCGTCGCCGTGCAGGTTGACCCCAGGAGCGACGAGGTCAACGAAGTTGCGGTTGGTGGAGGCGTCGTAGTTGCTCCAGGAGGCCTTGCGGTCCTGAGAGTCAACGGAACCGACGCCGATGTTCATGTTGTCCGTCAGTGGGCCATTGCCGTTGTTGCACGCGGGCGAAGACCAAGTGGACTGGCTGTCGGTGAACTGCTGGTTGTCATTGCCTGCGGCCGAGACGGTGATGCCGCCCAGATTCCAGAGCTCGACAATGGGCCCCGTGAAGCTGGCCTCATAGCCCGCGCCGATGCTGAGGTTGAGGATGAAAGCGCCGTTGTCGACGGCATAGTACATGGCTTCGACGACGGTGGAGACGGCGGTCGTGCCATCATCGGGGAAGACCTTGAGCGGCATGACCGTGGCTTGCCAGGCAACACCGACACAGCCCCAGCCATTGGCAGCCGCAGCGGCCAGGCTGGCGCCGAGAGTGCCGTGGTTCACCTGCTCATCGGGCTCGCCGTCGTGGTTCTCATCGCGGCCGTTGGGTATGGCCTGGACGTTGTTGTTGTTGTCGTAGAAGTTCCAACCGTGGACATCGTCGATGTAGCCGTTGTCGTCGTCGTCGATGCCGTTGTTGGGGATCTCGTCGGAGTTGGTCCAGATTCTGTCGACGAGGTCGGGATGATCCAGGTCGATGCCGGAGTCGACGAAGGCGATCACAACGCTGCTGCTACCGGTGCCGATATCCCAGGCGGCCGGGGCCTTGATCTGCGGCAGATGCGTCTGGCTGGCATACTCGGGATCGGTTGGCGTGGCGGCGAGGTAGACGGCACGGTCTGGCTCAGCGAAGGCGACGTCCGGCAGGTTCTGGTACCGGGCGGCGGCAGTGAGGATGTCCGAACCGGCAGGGAGGTCTACGACCAGAAGGCGGCCGCGACCGAGCTGGCGGTTGACGGTGCCGCCCAGGGCGCGGACGCTGCTCGTTGCGACTGCAGCGGAGCGGACCCCAGGCTTGATACCGACGAGGAGGCGGTCAGCGACGGCAAGGTCAGGGACCCAGCGACTGGCCGTTCTGACCATGTGGCCGGCACCGCCGAGCTGAACGAAGCTCGTGTCGCCGGGAACGGCCAAGGCTGCCGCCGGCAGAAGGGTTGCCATGAGGAAAAGGATGGAGAGCGGGACTCGCGAGGCCTTCGGGGAGACTCTCCCAAGAAGGTGGGCTGGCATGTTAGGCATTGGGCTCCTCTTGGTGGGTCCGCGACGCCAGGGGTGTCGGGACGACACAGGCAGACAGAGAATGGCGCTGGATCGCGCGAAGGTGGCGTGCGCGCCCAGGGCCCCTGGCATCGCGTGGACCCCACAGAGGACGCTGATCCTGTGAGGGGTCTACGCGACATTACCCGAGGCTGATGCCCGGGCGGAAATCCACGCGCACCTGGACCAGCGGGTGCTTAGGGAGATGACCTCCGCCGGGCGCGAAAAGTTCCCGCCGTCGGAGGCTATCTGTTCAGGTTGAGGGCGGTTGTCCCAGAGACCGTCTGCCCGTCCTCGCAATTGGCAGTGATGCGGAGCAGGTAGCGACCGCTGGGCACCCGTGTACCTGCCGAGCTGCGACCATCCCAGGCGAGCGTGGTGGTCGTGCCGCCGGAGACAGGTGTGGCAAGGGCAATCGAGCGGACGACGCGACCAGCGACGTTGAGGACGTCGGCACGGACGGTGGCGTCCTTGCTCAGGGTGAAGACCACTTCAGCGCCGAGGCCACTGGTGTGCGCGGCCAGACTGCGCACGGCGAGGGTACCGACGGCGTCGTCGCGATTGACCTCGAGAGAGAAGGCACGCTCGGAGCCGGCGTCCGCATCGAAGGTGTAGCCGGAGACCGTGCGCATGTAGATGCGCTTGCCCGAGGCGAGGTCGACGAGGACCGGCTTGACGTCGGAAGGCAATCCGCTGAGATCGGGCCACTTGACGGTGACTGACCCGGCCTGCTGAGCCACGACCTTGACGGAGGCAGTGAAGCTCTGGGACGTGCGGTCGGCGAAGCAGGCTGCGGTGCGCGCCCCGTTAGCTCCGTCGAAGTAGAGGTCGACGACCTGCGCCGGCGGTCCCACGATGGTGTTGAGAGCCGCGGCCTGTGGGCTGACGCCGACGAAGTTGTCGGTGTCGGCGCCGTTCTGGGTTTCGGCGGCAAGGCGCAGAGCCCAGTCAGCCTGGATAGCGGCGGGATTGGACGTCTGCGAAGAGACGACCGGCTTGGCGAACTGGAGGGTTCCGTCGCTGAAGGCGCGGATGAATACGCCGCGGCCCTTGCGTAGGGTCTTGTCGGCGAAGCTGATGGTGGGGCTCACGAGCTTGTAGCTGCGCGTGAAGGCGTCGTAGGCCCACATGTAGTCACGGATCCAGTTGCGGGTAGCAGCACCTGCGAGCGTATCCGTGATTCCGGCGACGACCACAGAGAGGCCGGTGGTAGAGACGTCGGCAGGATAGGGGTTGCCGACCATGTTCCAGCCGGTGGTGAAGGACACCGGATAGGTGTCCTCGGTGGTAGGCAGTCCTGCGATGTCCACGGAGAGCGCACTGGACAGGGAGAGCCAGTATGCGCGGCCAAGGGCGTGCTGCAGGAAGCTATCGGAGGGGTTGGACTGATAGGTTCGGTAGGAGCTGGTGGCCGGATCGTAGCGTGCGAGCAGGAGGTCTGCCGCCGGGATCCCGAGGATGGTGGCCATGTCAGTGGACACGGGTGTCGCACCGATGGCGATCATCGACGTGCCGACCGGGAAGTTGAAGGTGTAGTTGGGGCTGGAGAAGACCGGGCCCGACGCCAGGACGGACGGGTTCTCGTTGCCGTCGGGAGCCACGGAGTCGGAGACATTGTCGGAGGCGGTGACGGCGTACCAGAACCTCGTGCCGTCAGCGGTGGGCTTGTCGACATAGGTCTGAAGGCCCACGTCGGTGATGGTGGCAAGGCGGGTCACACCGGTCTCGGTGATATTGTTGAAGCTGGCCGAGGAGCGGTAGATATTGAAGCGCGCGAAGTCGAGAGGCGCCGTGTATCCGCTCCAGGAGAGTGTGATTGAGGAGCCGTTGTCACCGGGAGTGTCGGCCGCGACGAGATTGGTCACCTGAGCCGGCGGAGCATCGTTGCGTGGGACGGCCGGGCCAGCAACCTTGGACTCGGTAACGTTGCCAGAGGCGTCCTGGACGGCCACCTTGTACCAATAGGAGAGACCGTCGGTGACGGTAGCGTCGGCGTAGGAGGTCGTGCCCTTGGGGAGCATGGAAGCGGTGACCTTGGTGAAGGGACCGCTGGCTGAGCTGGCCCGGAAGACGTTGTAGCCGACGACGTCATTGGCTCCGCGACCGTCGTCACCGGACTTGGACCAGGTGACGGTGGCGCTTCCGCCCTCATCGTTGGGGGTATCGACGGCCTGGATGGTCTTCGGCGCCAGCGGGAAGGTGATGTCCATGATGTCGAGGGTCATGGAAGCGCCGGAGTTGCTGATGTTGCGGACCACCAAGGGCGAAGTCGTGCCATCGTAGAGGGCTGCGGTCGGGTTGCTGGTGTCGTCGAAGGTGCGGTTGCCCGAGGTGCCAGGATAGGGGTCGCCGCCATCGCCCTCGTTGTTGTAGTGCTCGAGGTCGTAGCGGTTGTCAGCCTGCTCGAGAGCAACCTGATAATGGGAGATGGAGGGCAGGCCAGGGTACCACTGGCTGTCGTTGCCGGAGACGGAGTCGTCAACGTGGTAGATCAGCAGGCCGGCGCCGGGTAGCCCCGCATCGAAGCCGGTCTTCTGGCGGTTCTCGATGAGGAAGTACTCGCTGCCGGTGGTACCGGTGGCCTCGATCTTCATGATCCAAGGGTTGGTCTCGGTCTGGGGGACCACGACGCCCTGCTGGTGGACGGCGATGTTGGGTGTGATCCAGCCAAGGCTTGCTTTGCACCAAGCATCCATGTGCGCCGGAAGGTCGCCGGCGTTACCGTTCCAGCTCCCGCCAGCCATGAGTGACCAGTTGCCGAGGCCGCTCGAGTCGTAGCCGTAGTCGTAGAAGTCGGGCAGCCCGAGGGCATGCCCGTACTCGTGGCAGTAGACGCCGATGGTGACGAGGGCCGTGCTGGGGTACTGGTGCTCCGGCTGGATGATGAAGCTGTTAACCTTGACGCCATCGTTGGTGGTGACTTCGCCGGTACCATCACCAAAGGCCTGGGCGGAGTTGAGGTCCCAGCTGCAGGACCAGATGTTGGCAGCGGCAGCACCGTACTCTTCGCCTGTCCCCTGGTGGATGACGGAGACGCTGTCTACGTATCCATCCTTGTTCTGGTCGTAGGGGGCGAAGTTGAAGCCAGCAGCGTCGGCTGCTTTGATGGTCTCAATGACCAGTTCGGCGAGGTGCACATCGGAGCCACCGGCGCCGTTCTGGCCGTAGTAGTCGTGAGTGTTGGAGGCAGTGTACCAGCCGGCAACCCCGCCGGGCCCCGGGCCGACGGTGAACTTGCCGCCCGAGACCTCCGTGTAGTAGGCCTTCATGCTCCGAGCACCGGAGAAGAGAAGGGTGTTGAAATCAGTGGGTGCGTAGGTTGTGGTGGTATCGGAGAAGTTGACGCACAGGACGGCGATGTTGTCGGTGCCTGTGGTGGGAATTCGCTGTGGCGACACCAGGGTTCGCCGCCGGGCAGAGGCAGCCGCAGTGGTCACGGGTCGCGAGGAGGGTAGCCAGCTGCCACTCCGGGGATCCTGAGCGATGATCTGTCCGTCGAGGGTCTGCCACCAGTGCCCGCGCTCGTCGCCGCGGAGGACGGCCTGGACCGTGGCGCCGCTGGGTTGGGTAAGGGTGTGCACAGTCGGCGCTGCAGGGACCGCAAAGGCCGCCGTTGATCCCCACAACGAAAGAGCCATTGCGAAGGCCAAGGCGAAGGTGGGTTTGGTCACGGGAGTCCTCCCTATGCTGCGGCGAGCAGTTGGTAGAAAAAGAATGCCGAGCACGCACGGCCGGGTTTGCGGCAGAAGGTATGGTCTGCGCGTCCGGTCGGCGCGTGGGGCACTTTGGATGCTGGTGTCAAGGACGGGACTCGCACGGACATCTCCTCCGGAGCTTGGGCGGGCCACTGAGGCTCAGCTTCGGAGGGCCTAGGTGATGATAGCACGGCCTTTTCCAGCGAGTCAACGTGTGCTGGACTGCAAGGCAGTCCCAGGAGCTGGGCACTGCAACTCGCGGTCCAGGGGCCTGTCGGGCCCGTAATCACCGGTAACAGCGACCGCCCGTCGTGGAGTATTCCCCTGGCGGCGACGGAGTCCTGCAAGGAATCGGGACAAGGTTGGGGGCGTCTGTGGCACAAGACGCACAAGGAGGTGAGTGAAGGGTAGGTAGGCGTTTGGGGCGAGAGTGAGCGGGGCGGCCATCTGTCAATATTCTTGTCAGTTACATTTTCGTTGAATCATGAAGGCGCGACGTTTTGTGCTGAATAGGCGAAGGGTACTGGTACGCAGGGATATTACACACGAGTTACTTTGAGTAACTGAAGACACCATGCACCGATTGGCGGTCAATACGGACCTGTGATAGTGGAAGCGGCACGGTGGCCTGCCTCAAGGCAGCAGGCCATGCCGAGACGAGTGAGTGTAGGGAGAGTGGCTGGTGCAGGAGCGACCGTGGCTCCTCGGTGAGGGGCATCTGCGAACCGGACGAGCGGGTGTGCGGGAGTTCGTGCAAGCTCCGGAGTACCTGGGACTTGGCGACACAGTGTTTCCGGGAGTGCTGGAGACGCTGGAGGAGATGTTCAGCGGCGGATACGACGAAGCGGTGATCTGCTGGGGAATTGGGTCGGGCAAGTCATATCTGGGCGCGTTGGCGCTGGCGTACATGGCTCACTCGGTGCTGTGTCTGAGGGATCCGCAACGGTCCCTGGGAGTAGCGCCGGGTAGCAGCATCGTGTTCCTGGTGGCGGCACCGAGCGCGAGGCAAGCACGGCAGGTGGTGTTTGCGACGGTGAAGCGCCAGGTGCAAACGTCGCCGTGGTTCCGGGCATACGCCCCACAGACGGCGTTTCTGGCGACGGAGATCCGGTTTCCGCAACAGGTTGCGCTCGTCGCCGGGAACTCCTCGACGACGTTCCCGCTGGGGTACAACGTGCTGGGCGCGGTGGTGGATGAAGCGGCATGGTTCACGGCGGAGGCTCAAGGCGAAGAGGAGAGTGTGGAGGAGGTCTACAACGGTCTGAAGCGGCGGGTGCTGAGCCGGTTCAATGACCGCGGGTTCGTACTGGTGATCAGCTCGCCACGAACCGGCGAGGACTTCCTCGAACGCCGCCTGCGTGTGGCGGAGAGTGATCCGCGGGTGTTGGGATCGCGGCGGCCGACCTGGGAAGTGAGACCGGCGCGGATGTACTGCGGTGAGACCTTCCGATACGAGGGAATGGAAGTGCCCGTGGAGTACCGTCGTGAGTTTGAGGTGAACCCGCAACGGGCGCTACGAGACCTCGCGGCAAGACCGACGGCAGCCCTGCACCCGTACCTGAGCGACTGGGAGTGTCTCGAGGCGGCGAAGGACGAGAGGCAGCGACACCCCTTCGATGCCCGGGGGCGGCTGGAGGAATGGTTCCGTCCGAAGGGCGGACAGACACGCTATGTGCACATTGACCTGGGACTGAAGCATGATGCCTGCGGGGTCGCGATGGCGTACTGCGAGGACTCTGCGGGAGAGGGTGGACGGCCCCAGGTGGTCGTGGAGCTGATGCACCGGATGAAGGCTCCGAAAGGTGGCGAGGTGGATCTGGCGACCCCGCGCGAGATCGTGCTTTCGCTGCGGGAGCGAGGGTTCCCCATCGGGCAAGTGAGCTACGACGGATGGCAGAGCGCGGACAGTCGTCAGATTCTCGGAAGGCATGGTGTAGCCACCCGCACAGTGTCCGTAGACCGGACGATGGAGGCGTATGAGACGCTGAAGGGGCTGCTCGTTGAGCGTCGGCTCCGCACCTACGCCTATCCTCCCTTTGAGGAGGAGATGCGGAGACTGGAGCTGGTGGCGGGTCGGAAGGTCGACCATCCGCCGGGAGGCTCAAAGGATGTGGCGGATGCTGTGGCGGGGGCTGTCTGCGAGGCTGTGAAGCGTGGGAGCGGACGTGGGATGAGAGCAACTGTAGTGTAGCGGCGGAGAGACAGGGGATGGAAGTGAGTCGCAAGGAGGGGGACAGAGCCCTGAGGGGTCCTGTCCCCTTTGTGTTCCGGGTGAGCAGGCAGAGGCGGAGGGCACCTCCGGGACGCGGTGCCATCCAGTTCGGGAGGTAGCACGAGAATGTCGAGTGTGCTGGCGAAAGCGCATGTGCTCGGAGAGACTGCACGCGGTGAGACGAAGCAGTTGCCGGAGTCACCGTGGTGCGGGCTGTATGAGGACGGCACGGTGGTCGAGCCACCCTATGACCTTGACGCCCTGGCGGCGCTCTACGGGAGCAACGCAACCCACAAGGCATGTGTGGATGCGAAGGTCGCGACCGTGGTGGGGCTCGGGCACCGGTTCGTGAGCGTGAGTGCAGAGAGTAAGGACGAGGAACTGGCACGGTTGGAGGAGCTGTTCGGGTCGTGTAACCCGGAGATGACCTTCACCGAGGTTATGCGCACCGTCTGGGCCGACGTGGAGACGATCGGCAACGGCTACCTGGAGATCACGCGGGACGCGCAGCGGCAGATCGACGGGTTCTACCACGTGCCCGGGACGACGGTTCGTGTGACGGGCGATCGAGGAGGCTACGTGCAGATCCGGGGCGCGCGGCGGCAGTGGTTCCGGGCCTTCGGCAGTCGCGGCCAGGGCGCAGAGGATGCGAGTGAGATCCTGCACTTCCGGAAGTACACACCGGAGTCGAGCTACTACGGGGTGCCGGACATCATCGCAGCGTTGCCCGCAATCGCCGGGGATAAGGCAGCGCGCGAGTACAACCTGGATTTCTTCGAGCACAACGCAGTGCCGCGGATGGCGATCATCGTCGAAGGCGGCCAACTCTCGGAGGCCCTGCTACGGCAGATCCAGGGCTTCATGGAGAGCGAGGTCCGCGGTCACGGGCACAAGACGCTGGTGCTGGACGTCCCCGGCGATGGGGTGAAGGTGCGCCTGGAACCGCTGACGGTGGGCATGGCTGATGATGCGGCGTTCCTGGGATACCGCAAGGCGAACCGGGACGAGATCATGATGGTTCACCGGGTTCCGCCGAGCAAAGTGACGGTGATTGAGAACGCCAACCTGGCGAACAGCCAGGATCAGGACAAGACCTTCCGCGAGCAGGTGATCCGGCCCGAGCAGCGGGCGATCGAGTACCAGATGAACCGTCTGATCCGCGAGGCCCTGGGAATCCGGACGTGGGAGTTCCGGTTCCGCGAGATGGACCTGGGTGAGGAGCGGGAGCATGCGGAGATCGCTCGACTGTACCAGGAGATGGGCGTCTGGACGCCCGAGGAAGTGCGCGGGCATCTGGGTCTGAAGGCATCCGCCTAGGGGCAGGGAGAGGCGCTGTCGTCCGGTGAGACAGGGCATGAGGAGCGAGGTTCGCAGTGGCGATGGAGAGCGAGGAGCAGCAGGAATGGCGGTTCGAAGGGCTGGCGGCCTCGACCAGGATTGACCGCCAGCATGAGCGTCTGGGTCACAGGGCGCTGGAGAGCATGGTGCGCCGGCTGAGGGGCGAGACGGAGGGCGGCTCCGCGCACAGGGGTGGCGGAAGGAGACCGGCCCTGACCCTGGGGCACCAGGGAAGAGACAGGACTGTACTGGGTGTGGTGGAGGAGAGCTGGGTCGATGAGGAAGGGCTGCACGTCCGAGGCCGGCTGGACCGAGGGCATGCTGAGGCCAAGAGCGTGTACGAGAACCTCAGGCACGGCGGGGAGTACGGGCTGAGTGTAGGCGGTCGCGTCACGGCAGCGCACCGAGTGTACGACGAATCGGCCGGGGAGGTGATCCGGGTGATCGACGATGTGACGCTGGATCATGTCGCAGTATGCAAGCCGGAGCAGGCGGCGAATCCGGCCACGTACCTGCGGGCGTTGGAGAAGGAGGGTGAAGCAGTGGAAGCAGAGGATGAGCCTGAGAGCAGAGAGGCAACAGAGGGCGCTGGTGAAGAGGCGAACGCGAGTGGGGCTACGCGTGGAGGGAAGCTCGGAGGCCTATTGCAGGAGCTGCGCCGAGTTCTAGGGCGTGGTGGCCCCAGGGCGCAGGAGACGGAGCCAGCAGAACCAGGGCCAAGTGACGAGGCCGATCCTCCCGGCGACCTGTGGGATGAGATGGAAGCGCTGGCACAGAAGCTGGAGGCGCTTGGTGGTCAGGTGGAGGCGCTGGAGAAGGCGATCGCTGAGGGCGAGCCATCCGGCGAGACGATGGAGGGCACGGCGCTGCGGCGCGACAGGAGCCTGCGTCGCAGCTTCGAGGCACAGCAGAGGACGGATGTGGAGTACGGACCCAAGGGGCATCAGGGAGCCCAACTGTGGAAGGGAGTGTTGTAGTTGAGCGCGGAGGAACTGCTGCAGAAGGCTGTAGACACGACGGATCTGGAGGCTGGTGGCGTACTCAGCACCCAGCAGGCGAACCGGTTCATCGACCTGGTTGCGGACCAGTCAACGATGGTCAAGCAGGCGCGGGTCGTTCGGATGCGGTCTGCGTCGATGGAACTGGACCGGATTGGGACATCCGGTCGCGTGAGCATGCTGAGGAGCGAGGGTGTCGCACCGGGGTCTCTGAGTGAGCCGGCATTCTCGAAGGTGAGCCTGTCGGCGGTCGAGGTCATGACCCCCTTCGAGATCACCTTTGAGGCGCTGGAGGACAGCATCGCCGGTGGTGAGCTGGAGAGCACCGTTATCACGGCGATGGCCAAGCAGACGGCAACGGACCTTGAGGAGCTCGCCATCCAGGGCGACAAGACCTCGGCCGACACCTTCCTGCACGGGATGAACGGGTGGCGGAAGCTCGCAGGCGACGGGCACGTGGTGAACGTCACCGGCGACACGCTCGACAAGAGCGTGCTGCAGGCGATGTACAGGGCACTTCCGGACAAGCACAAGCGCAATCACCGCGATCTGCGATTCTTCTTCGCGCCGGCCTGCGTCCAGGACTGGCACGACAGCTTCGCGGACCGGCCGACAGCCGGTGGCGACAGTGCGCTGCAGGGCATCGCGACGCCGCCCTATATGGGCGTGCCGGTGATCTCGGTTCCCAGCATCCCGACGAACCTGAGTGGTGTCAGTGAGTATGTGGGGACCAACCTCTCGTACGGTTTCCTGACGCCGCGTGAGAACCTGGTGTTTGGGGTTCACCGGGAGATCCGGATCGACAAGGACCGCGACATCCTGCGAGGCGTGAACATCTACGCGATCACCACGCGGGTAGCCGTTGAGTTCGAGAACGACGACGCGGTGGTCGTGGCTGTGAACCTTGCCCAGACTGCCTAGAGGATAGGTCAGGAGCAGGCGAAGGTGGCAGCAGGGGTCTGGAGGACGCCGCCCGGCAGCGATGTCGGGCGGCGTCTGCGTGAGGCGGGAGAGAGAGGCTAAGGCCGGAAAGGTGCGTGCCCGATTGGATCGGAGACAGTTTTTGTGGATCGATGCTCGCGGCGCCGGGGCGTGGTATCCGGCAGCGGGGAACATCCGTGCAGGAGCCGGTGAAAAGGGCACACTAGCCATCTGGCAGTGGCCCCAGTACACCCACGACAACACCGACCTGTACTGGCGGCTAGAGGTCAACAGCTCGAACTACATCCGGCAGTGCAGCGGGCGAACGCTCGGTGTGTGCTCAAACGGCACGGTCTGGTACGCGAGCACGGAGTGGAAGACGACGAACGTGGCGTGGGAGCACCTGGTCTACACGTGGGATTTCACAGTGGCAAACCAGGGGCACCTGAGGGTGTACTGGAACGGCGTGGACGCGGGCTACCACATTGACACCGCAAACGCGCCAGTGGGAACGCCGACGAAGCTGCAGTTGGGTCCAGTGATCGGGACCATAAGCCACGGCCCGCACATGATGCACTCGATGGCAGTGTGGGACGATGCGATGACTGGGGCCCAGGCAGCCGCCCTCTGGCAGGAAGGCCTTCGGTACCGGGTCACGGGAGCCGAGGGGAACGGGAACCTGACGTTCTACGCGGGCTTCAACGACCGATTGAACGCGGACTACGCCGCCGGGGACGGAACCTTCCATGTGGATGGTGCAGCGGACCGGTACTGCCTGGTGGATGACGGAGCCCGGGAGCAGGGGATACGGCGGTTCCTGATTGGGATGCCCCGACACGACTTCAGCGAGGACGACCGTTTGCCCCTGGGCGTTCCGTGCGCTCTGACCCTGGACGCGGGACGCGCGTCCTACGTACAGGACACCAACTACACGAACTATGCTGAACTGAAGGTGCTCCCGGGGTATGGCGGCGACCGCCGGATTGGAGCAGCGATCCCGGGACGTCCCGTGCTGGACAACTGGTCAGTTCCACGACCGGGCACGTACCGGCAGCGAGTGCACGTTCCGAAGGACAACCCGTCGGGGCGATACATCCGGCTCGGGCCCGTCGACTATTTGCACTACCCGACGCTGGCAACGAACGTGTATGACCAGTGGACGACCGGGCGCTCGTTCTCGGTGGTCAGCGACGCGGGGAACACTGCGACCAGCTTCAAGACGGACTTCGCGGACGGGATACCGTCAGACTACTGGAATGGCGCGTCTATCACGTTCCTGACGGGGAACTGCGCGGACCGGCGCGTAAAGGCAGCCGACTACGACGCTACGACGAAGGTGCTCACGCTGGACAGTCCCTTGCCCGCGATTCCTTCGGGCGGGAGCCTAGGTGTGGCGGACCACGGGGCACGGCTGACCGGGTGCAGGTCGTGGGGCAGCACGCAGCAGGGGCAGCGGATCCCCGAGATGACGATGGACGCCTTGCTGTGGGAGTTCCACGGCGACCAGCGGTACTTCACGGAGCTGGAGTGGCAGTACGCAGAAGAGGGCAACACGGACTTCGTGTCGCCGAATGTTCTGCGGTACGACCGAGGTCGGACGGCGTTCATGGATGGCAGCGGGACCTCGTGGTACGAGAATGGCGCCTGCTACGGGAAGCCGTCGACGTGGGAGACGAACACGCTGGAATGCCGGGTTCTCCTGGAGCGGGTTGAGGTTGAGGGGCCGACGACGTACCAGGTGCTGCGCCGGGACGCGAATGGTGCCGGGCCGGATCTGGCAGACAACTTCATGCTGGCCCAGGCGGATGGGCAGAGTCCAAAGGCCTGGCGAGTGAAGCGGTTGTCGCGCAAGATCACGCGTCCGACGAAGCAGACCAGCCCTGAGGCTGTGCGAGCGGATCTGACCGCGTCCGGGACGTGGCGTCACGACATTGGGTCGGCGCCGATTCCAGTGCTGTACGACGAGGCAACTGAAGAGTCCGTTGCACTGATCGTTGGGGTGGACAGCAGCGGTGTGTCACGGGCTGGGTACATACGCGGGAGCTGGAACACAGAGACGGGACGCATCCGGTGGGTGGACGACACGCCTCCGGCAGGGAAGCAGAATCCCTTCCTGGCGGTTTCGGACATGCGGCCAGGTAAGGAGAGGGATGTCGCCTGCAATACGGGATACCCCGTGTCCGTGGTTCGGTGCCCTGACGGCACGTGGTCGCTAGTGTATGTCGCGCAGTCGTCGCACCCAGACCATTTCATGGGCTACCAGCTCTGCGGTGCGCCGGACCGGTGGTCCTTCAGTCGCGAGAAGCACTGGTGGGACGGGAACCCCATCTGTCCGATCCTGGGTGGCGCGGATCGCCTGGCGGCGCAGCTGAACGGGTTCGGGGTGTGGGCGAACCGAGACGCGGATTGGAAGATCATCGAGAACCCGTACGAGAAGGCAGGGGCGAGGCGCTACTGGGGCATCGCACGCGGGAAGTCGATTCACGACCGGATGACCACGAACTGCGCGGACCTGCGGCCGGTGATCGGGGTTCGCGGCAGCGACCCGCGTTCGCTGCAGCCGCTGCCGCACGGGAACACGGTGTCGCCACTCGCGGGGCCTCTCGTTCATGCGGGGGAGTGCGCAGTGCTGGACCAGGCGGACTGCCTGGGGCTGTACACGGATACGGCGACCGCTATGTCGTCGGGAGTGTACTGCTACGTTAGCGAGGACGGAGTGCACTTCCAGCAGTTCGCGAACGACGGGCAATGGATCCCGAGGTCGGAGTTGTCCGGGGAGCCGAGTCGCCTGGTGCCGGACCGTCCGTTCCAGTTGGGTGATAGGCGGGTCTACTACTACGAATCGTGGCCGTGGGTGAACTTCGCTTCGATCCGTCTGAGCGGCGAGGCCTGGTACGAGCTGAGCGATGGTCAGACCACCGGGCTTCTGGAGACGCCGCTGCTTGAGAAGCCCGCAGAAGGCTGGGGGACGCTGCGCCTGAACTGCACACCGGGAGCGGGGCATATCGCGGTTGAGGTGCTGGACGGGACGACGGAGCAGCCGATGGCGGGGTTCACGGCGGCGGACTTCGATGGGTGCGTGGATGCGGTCTCGGTGGAAGCACTGTGGAAGGGCCAACGTCTGAGTTCGCTGACGACGGGCCTGGTGCGGTTGCGGTTCGTGTTCGGACGGGCGAGCAGCGCAGAGGCGACGCCGAAGCTGTATGCGTGGCGCATCGCAGAAGCTCCGGAAGCGGCGCGACCCCGAGTCAGTCAGTTGCGCGTCGAAGGACAGGAGAACCCGACGAGCATCGCGGACCCGACGCCGGAGTTCGCCTGGCAGTACGCGCACGATGAGGGTGGGGCTCAGAGCGCCTATCAGGTGATCGTGGCGTCGAGTCGGGAGCTGCTGGAGCAAGGGATCGGTGATGTGTGGGACAGCGGGGTCGTGTCCTCCAGCGAGAGCCGTGCGGTGTATGACGGCGGGTCTCTGACCAGTGAGCACCTGTACCGGTGGCGCGTGCGGGTACGCGATGAGAAGGGAACGTGGTCCGAGGAATGGTAGCTGAGGGCATCTTCGGGATGGGGCTGTGGAGCTCCTACTGCAGCACTGCAGACGTGCTGCGTCTGCTGGCCGGATACGATCTGAGCGGAGTTGGCGACAGCGACCAGGTCCAGACACGGGTACAGGAGTTGATGGCGGCAGCGCGTTGTGCCCTGGAGCATGAGGCGGGCCGGGACTTCCTATACCACGCGGATGACGAAGTGGTGGTCGACGGTAAGGGTCGGGACAGGCTGATCCTGGCTGCGAGTGGCATCTACCCCGTGGTGAGGATTCAGGAGCTGCGAGTTGGCGGCGAGGTGGTTCCGGCAGACGAGTACGTCACCTTCGGTGAGGAGGGGACGATTCGGCTGAAGGAGGAGGGGAAGCTGCTGGGGGCCTTCCCGCGCGGCGTGATGAACGTGCACCTCACGGTTGACTGGGGCTATGTGACGGCGCCTGCAGACATTGCGCTGGCCCAGGCGAAGCTGGTGGCGGCAGAGGTGTTGGCGGAGGGAACTGGAACGCAGGGAGCGGTCTCAAGCCTGCGGATCGGGGACTACGCGGTGAGCTACGACGAGGGTGGCGAGAATGCGGGGACAGTCCTGAGGTGGGCCTCGGAGGCTCGCAAGGCGGCCAGGTCGTACCGACGAATCGGTCTCGTGGCGGTCTGAGGGCAGACCGTCTGGCGAGACTAGACGGGGTTGGGCGAGGTAGAGGGCGTGGAGGACGGGACAGACTGAGTCGGGCCCCCGTGAGCCTGCGGACAGGCAGCCACGGGGGCCCGTCTGATTCCACAGGAGGCGGTGCTGATTGTCCGACCCATGCTTGCTGGCGCTGATGAGAGACGTAGTGTCCATTCGCCGGCCGCGGGTGGCGCAGACGGGACTGGGTGAGGTACTGACGGGAGTGTACGAGCTGGCGGCTACTGCGGTGCCGTGCGCCCTTCAGCCAAGAGGGGCAAAGGCTGCGGAGACGCTGGTCGGCAGACTGGAAGGGGCAACGCATGCCTGCTACCTGGAGCCCTGTGACGTGCAAGTAGGCGATCTGCTCACCGAGGCCAAGGTCGGGGATACGCTGCAGGTCGCGGTAGTCGCAGGACAGACACAGGTGACGGTGGCGGTTGGGCTGCTGCAGAGCGGAGACCGGGTGGAGGTTGGTCTGGGTGAATGCTCCGAGCTGAACAGCGTGGTGGCGGTCGACGGGCAACAGGTGACGCTGGGCACAGCGCTGCGGGCAGCACATTCGGTCGCGGAGCCAGTGACTGCTGTGGTCGTCTACGAGGTGTTGGGCGTTGAGGACCAGGCCGGGGCAGGCCATCACCTCAGGCTCGCGGTGAGACGGCAAGAGGTCTGAGGGCCGGCAGCGGCGTGCTGTCTCGAGAAGCTGTCCGGTGTGTAGCGAGGGCGGCCATCCGCAGGGAATCAGCAGAGTGGTAAGGGGGTAGGTCGGATGGGTGTTGAGATGTTCCACCACGGAGAGATCCTGGAGGCGTTGCGCCTGCTGTGCCAGGGCGCCGTGCGGCTCCGAAGTGACGCGGAGCTTGAGGACACGCTTCAGGTAGGGAGCAATCGTCTCTTCGCTGTGGGCACGGAGGTCGAGGTGACCGAGGACGGTGGAGTCACCGAGCGGCGGACGGTTCAGGGGCTAGTAGGACTGGAGCAAGTGGTGCTGACGGAGGCGCTCACGGGGAGCTATCACGTGGCGAAGAACGCGGTGGTGAAGCTAGTTCAGACGGGCGTGCCCGAACTGGCATGGATCGGGCAAGGCAAGCCTGCGGTGACCCCGCGGCCGATGCCCGGAGCCTTCCCGTGTGTCGTGGTGTCGCCGGTGGCGATGGAACAGCCGCTGAAGGAAGGGACGAACCGGTCGTACACGCAGGGGTATCTGAGCAGCGTGTACTACGTGCGGAAACGCCTGGAGGGTGAGGTTGAGGAGCAGAGATTCCAGAGCGAGGTTGCCGGGCTGTTCAACCTGCTGATGGGCGATCCGTACCTGGGCGGCACCTGCTGGTACGGGCAAGTGACACGGGTCGACTACCGTTGCTCCGAGGAGCCTGCTTTACATGAGCGCGGTTCGGCGGTGAGAGTGGCGAGACTCGAGGTGCTGGCGAGACGGTCGGAGGTCTGGGGCGCTGCGTCCTAGGCACGGACCGGCCAGCTCCAGAGGGATCAGCGAGGATGCGAGGAGGGTGACCAGATGGCAGTTGCGTTGTCGCTAGAGGGGTCGTTTGGGTTCGCACTGCAGGAGACGAAGGGAACGTATGTGGCGCCGAGTACCTGGCTGCCGTTGACGGGTGTCAACGCCGACCACGGTGAGACGCTGAGCTGGAAAAAGAACTACGTGGTGCTGGATACGGCGGACGGTCGCGCGTATCAGACCAGCTACTACTCCGCCGGGGAATGGGCAGAGGGCTCTGTGCGAGTGCCGATCGTGCCCGGGAGTCTGAGCTCCCTGTTTTCGTGGATCCAGGATCGGGATGTGGACAGCCAGGGCAAGTGGGCCTCGATCCTTGTGGATTGCATCAACGACGTCAAGAAGCTGACGGATGTGAAGGTGCGGACGGCGACCTTCGACTTCGTGAAGGGTGAACCGGTGACCTGCAGCCTGGAGCTGTGTGGGTTGCGGATGGAGAGAGGAACGTCGGCCACTCCGAGCATCCCGGTGGCGGCGCCGTACGTGTTCCGCGAAGCGAAGGTGGAGATCGCCACGGCCGGTGGTGCGCTGGTCGAGGACGTGAACTGCGAGGCGATCCAGGTCGTGCTGGACAACGTGGTGGAGGACCCGGAGGAGGGTCTGCGGCTGCGCGAGAGTGGTGAGCCACTGCAACTGTACAACCTGGCCGGCGTGCGCTGCCGAGGAGCGCTGTCCCGGGACTTCGTGGACAGCAAGGTCTTCGCGGACTTCGCGGCGGGTCAGGAGGCGGCACTGCGTCTGACCCTGGAGCGTGGCGCGACAGTGGCGACGGTGACGATGCCGCGAGTGCTGTACACGTCGAGCGATCTGGGGCTTCCGGGTTCGCATGAGCGGCGGATTTCGGAGAAGGTGGACTTCGTGGCGCTTGGCAGCACCGATGGTCTGACGGCACCTGTGGTGCTGGCATGAGTCGGGGCTATGTAGCGAGAGGCGATGAGCTGGAGGCCTCGCAATGGGTCATTGTGGCGGCTGCTGAAGGGGGCACCGTGCGGTTCGAAGCGCCGCCAGTAGCCCCTGGAGGCTGCTGGGTGGAAGTGCGTGCCTTGACCCACCGTGAGGCGCTGGAACGCGAGAGCGTCGGCGGGTACGAGGAGTACGAACTCAGCGACGGAGGACGAGTGCTGTCGGTCGTGCGGCGGTGTGATCGCTGGGCGATGGCGGAGTACGACTATCGGTATTCGCTGGTGGACTGGTGCCTTCCGGTGCGGCAGTACGACGGCTCGACGGGTCTGCAGTGTGGGAGCGAGCTTGCGGAGGAAGAGCGTGTGGACCTGCTCGCAGCGATGCCGCCAGCCCTGGCGGAATGGGTCGGGGAGTGCATCGATCGCGTGAACT
The DNA here is from genome assembly GCA_039679385.1 of Armatimonadia bacterium. Lineage (NCBI taxonomy): Bacteria > Bacillati > Armatimonadota > Armatimonadia > Armatimonadia bacterium. The sequence continues at coordinate 58,984 of JBDKVB010000016.1, forward strand.
TGAGGAATGCCGAGGGCGAAGGTGCACTGGAGGACGCGAAAAAAAAGCCGCCGACCTGGTGTGCGGAGGCAGCCGAGGCCTGCTGAGTGTGCGAGAAATCGTGGCCGTCGAGAGGTCTGAGGTTGGGGGCCGGGTTCTGCGGGAAGGCTCGGACTTCGCAACCCAGGAGGAGCTGGAAGGCAAGGCGGCCGGACCTCGCCTGGAACTGCTGGAGCCGCTCGCAGCGCGGTTGGCGATGCTGGCCTGCGAAGACTGGAGCGCCGCGTCCATCTGCGGGTGGCGGGGATTGGAGAGGCTGGACGGGATGCCGGCATGGAGGGCTGAGCTATGGGAACACGTGTGCAGAGCGGCGTCGCCGTGGATCGGTCCGTGTGCGTCCGACGGCGTGGGCTGCTGAAGGTGACGTCGGTGCGTGTGGGACTGCTCCGGCAACTGTCACGGGGCAGACGACGGGCCACCTGGGAGACGGAGAGCAAGGCGGTGGCTGAGACCGGAGTTAGGGTGAGCGCGTCGCGCCTGAGGACGAGAAGGGCTGCGCGGCAGAGCGGAACCGGAAGGCTGAGGACCTGGTCGGGAGCCTGCGAAGCGGGAAGCGCTGTACACCGGCAGAGCAGGGCATCGGTGCAGACGTCCATGGGCAAGGTCGGCCATCAGAGGCGGCAGGGGCCCTCGGGAGCGGTTGCAGAGGCCTGGAAACGAGGGCGCCAGGCGACTCGGCAAGGGCCGGCAGAGCCAAGGCTGCGTCGAGGGCAAGGCGTGTCGGCGAGGACGATGGCGCCAAGGGAATCAGGTCACAGGGCGACGAGCAGCTCGGCCCTCGGAAGTGCGGGCATGGGCTTCCGGGGAAGCAGAGGAAGGGCAAGAGTGCCCGGGCGATGCCCGAAGGTTGCGTCTGAGAGCTTAGGCGTGAGGAAGAGCGCCCGGGCGGCAGCCACGGGAAGTGCGGGAACCCGAGTCGACCTCGGACAGCGGTCCTGGGACGGTTTCATGCGGGCGTGTCGGCTGGACCTGGCGCGGTAGCGAAGTGTCGGAGACTGCCGAGCGGTTCGGAAGTCAGGGTCTGGGGGAAGGGCCATGCAGAGGAGATACGCGACAGGCGACCGCGTTGTGCTGGGCGGCCGTGAGGGCGTCATCGTGGACGGGCGGAAGGCCGCTCAGGGTCAGTATGCCTTCACAACGAGCGCCGGCGTGGTGCAAGGCCGGGTACTCAAGGCAACCGGGCCAGAGGTGGTCCTCGACGGCGCACAGGTGTGGCTGATCGAGGAAGGGACGACCCCCGGAGGCAGCGGCCGGTATGCGGTGATGGTGGAGGACTGGTACTGGGGTGTGCGGGTGGAACCGGCGGAGTTTGTCGCGGCGCCGATCACGAAGGACCTTGTGATGGGCTATCGCCTGGAGGGCCAAGTGCTTCGTGATGGGGTGCCTGAGGCAGGGGCCAAGGTGAGCCTTGAGGTGATACTCGAGACTCGCGAGGACGGCGAGGTCGTACTGTGGGATAGCGAGGAGTACAACGAGCTGGTGTACTCGGAGTCGCTGGGCACATGGGTAGAGGGCCCGCGGGTTCTGACGCCAATCCAGGCAGATGCGACGGGCTGCTGGAAGACCATCGTGCCGAAGGGTGACGGGGCCGTCTACCAGCGCCCCGGAGACCGGCGAGACGGCAGTGAGGAGACGGCTCGGAAGGCACTGCCCCGGTGGGTGAAGGGCATCAGCGTAATGTACCTCGGTCACCGGGCACCAGTGAGTGAGGGTTTTCCGGCGGTCATCAGCCTGGAGAGCGGGGTATTGAGGGTGACGGCGACCCCCGGGGCCTACCTGCGCATCGGGACGATGGAGGATGCGGGTGAGGTGTACGGGGTGCCTGAGAGCGGGCAGGTGACCGTGAGCGGTCTCCCCCACTGTGAGCATACGGTAGTGCAGTTCCGCAGGAACGCCTGGGGCGACTGGGATCCCGGATGGGGCTGTGCCCGACGCGTGGTTGAGGTGCAGGAGGGGACGGAGACAGCGTTGGTGATGCCTCCGCTGGAGGCGTATGACACTGGTGGCGAGACGGTCTGCGGGCGAGTGTATGAACGGCCGGGAGTGCCCCTTAGTGGGCTGAGCATCGTGATCGTGGACATGGAGAAGTGCCAGGTGGTCGGGACCGCCGCGACGACTAACAGCGAGGGGTACTGGAGCGCGACGATCCCGACAGAGGGTTTTGGCGGAGAGCTAGGCATCCACGATGCGACCTGGGGAAGCGTGCCGGTACTGGGATGGCCGTACTCGGACATAGTGCTCGGGGCGAGGGCGTACTCGTCGTGGGATGACACGTACCGCCCCGAGGCGTGGCGCAAGGGGAGCTTCGGGCACAAGAACTTCCCCTATGTGCGCGGAGCGCTGTGGGTGGAAGACGCGGAGACCGGCGAGAGGTTCGAGGTGGAAGAGGCCAGCTACGGCGGCTGGGTGACGAAGTCGACGCTGCCGAAGTACCGGTACGTGGCCGACGTCGGGCAAGTGGTCAATCAGGGGTCTGTGATCCGCAGCTACAACGTGGTGGAGGAGGAAGGGCCTCTTGAGAGCGGCTTCACCCTGGGCAGCCAGCCCTTCGAGGACTACGAGAGCAGTCCGGGGCAGTTCCGCGCGGCCGGTCACTACCCTGAGGCGAAGTGGCTGATCGGCGGCAAGCTCCAGGGGAACGTGGTGCTGGACAGTGAGGACCGGATCGACGAGCAGGAGCCGGAAGCTGCCCGCGTGGGACTGGAGTTCGGCAAGGTGCATCCCTCTGTGGAGATGCGGACGGGGAAGTCGGAGGGCACGTGCGACTGGACCAGCATCGCCGGGTTCCTGTGCCCCTACTGCGGAGGTCCGGCCTACCGTGACCCGGAGAGCAGTCTGGGAGTCCAGGGGTACTGCACCAACTGCGCGGAAGCCTTCGACAACCCGCAAGCTATGGACTGCCGGAGTTACTTCCGCAGTCCGACAGTGATGACAGGGCGCTACCGCCAGCGAGGGGTAGCGCAGACTGCGAGCGGCGTGCTGCAGCGAGGAGTCCGGTACCACTGGCGGCCTGATCTGTACGAAGAGAGCGAGGGGTTCCTGACCCAGACCGGCACGGGGCAACCAACCAACGCTCCGCGATGGTTCGCGGTGCACCCGGAGGAACTCGGCGACGGATTGGGCTTGGGGCGATTCGACGCAGACGGGTCACCGCAGTTCGTGGCGGGGCATGACCTGGGCTACTACGGCGGGCTGATGGGGGCGGGCCGTGAAGTGGGTCCTGCGCAACTCAAGTTGGTCTTCGATGCCGGGTACCAGGTGCCCGAGGAGTTCGCCCTGGACGTCGATGCGGCGCGATGGGATGGGACCCTCGAGACAGTGCGAGTGGTGGTTCCCGCGGGGATGCGTGGACCCTGTGCCCAGGTTCCCTTCGGGGAGGTCGTGCGGCTGAGGTCGACGGCGAGGATGAAGGCGGAACTCGTGAGCTCCCCCTACAGGGGATCCGGGGTCTACAGAGGGGTCGCCGACATGCGACTGGCTTCCGCTGGTCCAGCGTCGGGATGCCGGTGCAGGGCCACCGCAGATGGTCCGTACCTGGCCTCACCGGTGGGTGTGAAGGTGGAGAACCGCGTGGGGACTCCGGTGGCGCTGCAGCTCGATCGGGCCTGGGGGAACCCGGACCTGACTGAGGACCAGTTCGGGCAGCTCTTCGTGGCCTACACCAGGGAGGGCAACATCGAGCTTCGACGTCGCGGCGGGCTGAGCGGCACCTGGGAAGAGGCACAGGTGGTGTCGGGGGATGGCATGAGCGACTATGCGGACGTGGCGAAGAACGGGCAGGGGACACTGCTTGTGGCCTACGAGCGCGACGGCCAAGAGACGGTAGTGGTGCAGTCGCGCGATGACGGACAGGAAGTGGAGTGAGGGTTGTGAGTGAGGCCTGCATGCTGTCCTTGCCGGTTGCCGTGGAGCGGGACGGTCTTTTGTACGTGGTAGGTATCCGGGACGGGTTCTACCGGGTCCGGCGCAGCAGTGATGGCGGTGCAACGTGGCTCCCCTATTCCGGCGGTGAAGTGGAGAGGCCGGTGGCGGAAGCCTGCACGGGCCAGAGAGCAGCGCTGGTCAAGCTGACGGGGCAGGGCGCGCCACTTCTGGCATGTGTAGCGGGATGGCCGGAACTAGTGGTCTACGCCTCCTACGATGACGGGGAGACGTGGGAAGCGGAGAGCACGATTGGCGGAGCGTAGGGCGCGGAAGAGAGCCGTCGGAGGCAGGATCCAGGCCAGGGCGACAGAGCAACCTGTCGCCGAGTGAGGCGGAAGGGCATATGGCGAAACGCATCTATCCGGGCGCACGAGTGCGGCTGTACGAGCCGGGCCGGCAGTACATACAGGAGTTTGATGGATTCGGGCGGTACGAGGTGGTGGGTGACCTCTGGCGAGCCGGGCGCGTGCAGTGCAATACGGTGTCGTCGGAGACGCTGGGGCTTGGTGCGGGACTGGGCAGCCACAGTGAAGCCTCGGCAGCAATGCTCCTGGACCACCGCGAGCTGAACCTGGCAGTGTGCCGACCGTTCCTGGACAGCACGCAGTCGGTGGGTCTGGACCAGTTCGATCTGTACGGCGGTCGCTGGCAGGGTCTAGAAGGCCTGGGGATCGGGAAAGAGGTGCGGCTCTACCAGTCGGACGGCAACGCCGAGATCGCAACGGGAGCTGTGAGCCGCTTCACGTTGCCGCGCAACCCGGTCATCTGTGTTGGGCTGCAGAGGGTTCCGCCACGGGCGGGGCACTCGTGGGCCTCTCAGCCTCCAAGCACAGAGGTGCAACTGGGAGTCGGCTCGGCGAAGGAATGGTCGCTGGTGGTCCCCTATGGTGGCCCGGCCTTCCTGAGGCGGCGACGAGGCGGGGTGTGGGAGAGTGTGCCTGGTCAGGGGCACGGGAGGAGGATCGGCAACCTGGAGGGGAACGCCTCCGGGCAGCGCGTTCTGCTGTGGCTGGCGGTGTGGCGAGGGAAACTCGTGGCCTCGACCGATGGCTTCGCGGAGGATCTGTGGGTCTGTTCGGGCGGGGGCGAGCCGGTTGAGGTTCCTGAGGGACGGATAGCCTTGTGGCACAACGCCGGTCAATGGGCGTTCTCGGTGCTCCCGGTGAAGATGGTGAGCGCTGTCCTGGACAGCTTTCCGCTGGAGGCCGGGTATGACACCCTGGTGTCTGCCGGCGACCTGTTCGTGGAGGCGCGTCAGGAGCCGGTCCGCAAGGACGATGGGACCGTTCTCGCCCAGGCTACGGTGGAGGACAACACGGAGCTGCGGGCTGATCTGGGACCGACTGAGCGTAGCTGGCGCGTCACCCTGGAGCCATACGTGCATCAACCAGAGGGGCAGACGGTCCGCACGTGTGTATCGCCGGAGCTGCACAGCGTGCAGATAGGCCAACAGGCCGACATCGTTGAGCCAGGGACGACGGCGTGCTCTGACGTGACCGACGATGTAGAGGCTGTGACGGGTGAGGTCGGCGGTGATGGTAGGGCCAGCCTGTACGAGATCCGTCTGGACAACGCCCAGGGCCGATATGCGGGCCTCAGTGAGTACCGACGGTGCGAGGTGGAACTGGGCTGGACGCTGGACGACGGCTCGGCGGAGTACACGCCCGTTGTAGACGGCCATGCGGTCGAACCAAGCCCAAGCGTAGGACAGTCGCTGGAGCAGCGGCTGGAGGCAGTGATCATTGACGGGATGGTCCGCCTGCGGGACGAGAAGTGTGATGGCCGCGCGCCGGTATTCGACGGATGGCCGGTAGTTGAAGCGGTGGCATGGGTACTGGGGCGATGCGGCATACCAGCCAGTGCGCAGGATCTTGAGGACACCGGGACACGGCTGAGTAGCGGTCCTTTCGACCAGCCGCGATGGCGTGTTGAGACGGGACGTGCGTGGTCGGAGTTTCTGGCCGAGGTAGTGGAGTTCGACCACCGAGGAGTTCTGTTCCAGGACGTGGACGGCAAGTTCCGGAAGGCCTGCCGCTACTGTCGTCAGAAGCGGACGTCACAGGATGTGGTTCGGCATGATGGGACTACTCACGGCGCCTGCGACAGCACCGTGAAGTGGGAGCTGCACACCCGAGACGGCGTCGCGGGGCTCGGAGGCACACAGGGAGCGGTACTGTCGATTGAGCGTGCGCAGCGGAGCCTGCACGGTGAGGACTACGCGAACTACGTGGCTGTGTGTGGGGTCAGTGCCACCGGCGAGCCGATACAGGCGGCGGCCCTTGAGGCAGGCTCGGTGAGTGATCCAACTTCGGACCACTTCGTGGGCTGGCGCAAGATGTCGGTAAGCGCGCTAGCGACGCACACGACACAGGCTGAGGCGAACCGACTGGCCCTCTCGCTGTATGCGGAGAAGGCAGAACGACCGGAACGGGTGCGGATAGTCATACCACTGGAGCCGGGGATGCGGATCGGGGACGTGGTTCAGCTTCGCGGTGCCGAGAGCGTTGGAGCTGATGGACGCAAGTACCGCGTCGAGGCACTTCGGCACGTTGTGCAGCGGGGTCGGAACCGGCCGGCGACGACGGAGATCCAGGCACGGTGGCTGCGAGAGGAGAGCTAGGCATGTCCATTGCGGAGATGCTCAGGAGCGAGATCGACCGCCTGGTGAGGCCGGGTCAGCCGTCGACCGCAGTCGTGTGCCACAGGGCGATGGACGGTTCGGTGTTCATGCCGGGAGACCAGCGTCGAGTACGGGAGCTCCAGATGCCTGAAGGACGAGTGGTTCAACGCGGGGTCTATGGCCGCTGCCGCTACGGACAAGCACAGTATGCGGCCGGCCGGAGATAGACGGAAAGGCAGTGTGAGGGTGGATGTCGAGCGTGACACCGAGGTATGGTCTGGCGACAGACCTGGGGACAGACGACTTCATTGAGCCAGGCCACCACAATCGGCTGGCAGAAACGATAGACCGGGTGCTGGGGAGCCTGGTGGAGAAGGTGCTCGGTCGAGGTGTGTTCGCCGGGTGGGAGCTGACCAGCGGGAAGCAAGTGACCGCAGGCGAGGGGCTGGTCGGGAACTGCTGGTGCACAACCACTGTGAACAGCGCGATCAGCGGTCTCACGGCGGGAGCACTCAACCATGTGTACGCAGTGGCCACGGGTTACTCAGCACCCGAGGGCACTGTGGCCTTCGCAGCACAGCTCGCCCCGCCAGGGCCAGGTGGTTCGGTGTACCTGGGGACGATGACGCTCGATGCCGGGGGGACGGTGACGGCAGTGGACAACTGGGCCAGCGGGGTTGAGCGGAGTTGCTGCCGCCTGCAGATGGCGAAGATCTCCGGAAGCGGAACAGCGACGGCGGTGCCCGCGGGATCCAGTCAGAGCAAGATCGTGACCCATTCCGAGAAGGCGGAGTTCATCGTTGCGGGTCACCTTGTTGCAGAGACCTCGACGCCGGACTTCAGTGTAAGGGTAACCGAGAGCTCACGCGGCGACCAGTTCACGCTGGAGATCACCAACGGCGGGACGGCTTCGGCCGACTGCAGCTTCACATGGCAGCGCGAGGGCCTGCTTCGCTGAGGAAGTTGAGTGCAGCCGTGCGAGGAGAAGCTGACAGCGGGACCTTGCCGCTGCTGGAACCTGGGATGCCCCGACTGAGCCTGAGCGGGTGTGGTCGGGGCATCTGCCTTTGGGACGGGAGAAGAGGATGTCAGAGGTCGAGGTCGCAGGGAAGGCAAGCGGGGAAGGAAAGCGGACCAAGTGGTGGCAGGAGTGGCTGCGGCCACCGAGCCTTTTCACCGTGGGAAGCGTGGTCGCGTTTGCGATCATCTGGTACACGAACGTTGGCGCACACTGCGCCGATGCAACGGCAGCTCAGCCGCGGTACCACCATACAAGCGAGGATCTGCGGAGGGAGTTCGTGCCGCTGGATGTGCACCTGCAGCAGGAGCAGGATAGCGAACGACGGCTGAACGAGATCAACACGAAGATCGACCGGCTGGAGAATAAGGTGGACCGGTTGCTGGAGCGTCCGTAGTCGAGGGAGGGAGCGGCCATGCAGGAGTGGACAGACCTGGCGTCATTGATGACCCAGCGGCCAGAGGCTGCAGAGGTGATCGCCGGCGCCCTGGTTGCGTTGGTGGTGCAGATGGTGAAGTCGGTGTGGAAACTGCCGCCGGGAGGGGCGAAGTGGCAGAAGCTGGCAGTTGCGATGTTGAGCTCCGTGCTCCTGACCTGGGCCAGGCAGTGTCTGACCCCGGAGTACGAGACCGCAGCAGACCTGCTGATGGGAGCCCTGGTGACGTGGAGCAGCTCGACGCTGGCACACAGCGTAGCCTTCCGCCAGTCGGGTGGTAAGGGTGATACAGCGTCGGGGCCTGGAATGCCTGCGACTGGATAGGAGGGCGTTGGATGCGGCGCGTAGCGTTTCTGGTGGTGTTGTGCCTGGCCTGCGGGGCTGTCGAGGCGCAGGGATTTGGCGAGTTGGAGGGGCGAGTGGTGAAGCCCCTGGCACCGGATCTGTCGCTGGAGTTCGGAGGCGGGATCAGCGTCGAACTCGGGCTCTTGCCGCCGGACTGGCCTGTGATCGCGGAGCGCAAGGTCTTTGTGGACGCCCTGTTGGTTGAGGGACAGGCAGCGCTCGGGATGAGCCTGTCACTGCGAGGGGCCAGGCACGATGATGGCCTGCGCCTGGGAGGAGCGATCTACCGGGCAGAGGGTTTCGAGTGGTCGCTGTACCTGGCGAGGGCCGTCGAGTTCAGGTGGTGAGGGATGAGCGGGTTAGTGGACCGGTTCTGGCTGTGGCGGCGCTTCGGGCTCCCGGCAGTGGCGATGCTGATGGCTGTGGGGATGACCGTGTGCGCCTGGGGGTGTGCCCAGATGCCCGACCGTTTGCTGAGCTGCGGACTGGCAGCCCTGGCTGGGTATGTGGGGGGAGTGTGGATGGTGCTATTCGCCCGTCGCCACATGCGACCTGTGGAATAGCGTAGCGGGTGAGGAAGGGTAGTGAAACGGGGTGCCCAAAGGGCACCCCGTTAGCGTGACTCAGTGCTCGGGCCTCAGACCCGGGGTGAGATGACCAGATGGCGGTCGTCTCCCTCGCCCTCGGAGTAGGTCTCAACGTCGGGATCATCCTTGAGGGCCAGGTGCACGATGCGGCGCTCATAGGGCTTGAGGTCGGTGACGACGATCTCCTTGCCGGCTTCCTTGGCCTTTGCAGCGTGCGTGTGAGCCATCTTCTCCAGCATCTGCTTGCGGCGTTCGCGGTAACCCTCGGCATCCAAGACGATGCGGACGGCATGGTCGGTGCCACGGTTCACGATGATCGCGAGCACGAGTTGGAGAGCGTCGAGTGCGGCGCCATGGTGGCCGATGGTGTGCCCAACGTCGGCGCCCCGGATCTCAAGACCGACTTCGTCGCTGTTCTGGTGGGTAACGATGGCCTCTGCGTCGATTCCCATGAGCGACAGGACATGGTTGAGGGTCTCGACACCAACGGCCGCGGCGTCCGCTGAGGGCTGCAGCTCGTCGTCAGCTTCAGGCGTGGAGTCGTCGGAGCAGACCGGCTCGTCCCCACAAGAGGGTTCGGAGGTTGTTGCTTCCGTGTCGGCTACAGAGGCCCTGATGCGGTATTCGTGGGTTCCGAGTCGTCCGAGAATGCCCCGGGGTTCGTCCAGGACCTCGACGGTGAGCTGATCTTCGCTGACACCCAACTCGCGAGCAGCAGTCGCTCGGGCCTCCTCAAGGGTTTTGCCGGCCACTTCCACTGACTTCATGGATACGTACTCCCTTCTCAGCCTCGCCGCATCCGACGGCACGGGTCAGCGCTTCTTGTTGCGTTTGGGATGGGTGTCCTTCTTGCGATCGCGACGGATATCTTCCATGCTACGGCGATCAAGGTTGTCGGCGGCCAGCTTCTCTTCAGTGTCTTCCAGAGTCTTGGTTGGCTCGCCCGACAGAAGCTGTGCCATGCGGCTGACGAGACCCCCAGACCGGGCCGGCGCTGCCGGAGTAGTCTCAGTGTGGGCCATGACACGGCTGTAGTTCCACTGCTGCGCGAAGTAGATGACGTTGGTGCCGAGCCAGTAGAGGATGAAGGCCGCCGGGAAGGTTTTGAACATGAAGAAGAACATCAGCGGCATCATGTACATCATCATCTTCTGCTGCTGTTCCTGCTGTGGGTCCATGGCCGCCTGGGGCGTGGTCTTGCTGGTCATCTTCTGGAAGAGGATCATGCTGATGGTGTAGGCGACCAGCAGGATCATGTCGGGACCGCCGAGATTGGGCACCCACAGGAAGGACGCGCGGTCGAACTGGACGATGTAGAGGCGGATGCCCTTGTAGATAAGGATCAGGATGGGCATCTGGACGATCAGCGGCAGACAGCCCCCGAGCGGGTTCACGCCGTTGGCCTGACACAGCTTCCAGAACTCCTGCTGGAACTTCTCCTTGTCATCGGCGTAGCGGGCCTGGAGCTCCTTCATCTGGGGCTGAAGTCTCTTCATGGCCTCGGCGGACTGTAGCTGCTTCTTGGTCAGTGGCCAGATGATGAGGCGGACCACGAGAGAGAGAAGCAGGACGCCCAGAGCCGGGTTGCGCCCGCAGAGCGTGACAAAGAGATCGACGAAGCGGTACCAGAAGTTCTCCGCGTTGAGCCTGTCGAGGGTATCGCCGATGGCCTCACGCACGGGCAACCGGTCCCAGGCTTCTTGCTTGCTATCGGGCATCCAGACTGCATAGGTGCGGCTTCCCGGCGGCACGTTCGTGATGTAGGTGTTCCAGGCCATGTTGTAGTACTTGCCTGCCTCGACCTTATCACGAGCATCATAGGCAAGGCGAGCGGCACTGACGCGGGCGAAGGCGCCGAGGTTACCTTGCGAGGTGCGGGTCGCTGCCTCGGCCTCCGAGTAGGCCGTCATCGCCTTCTTGTTGTCGCCAAGGAGCTCGTAGATGCGGGCGACACGAATCAGTGCGATACCGGCGCTGGGGCGGATCTGATTGGCGCGGACGACTGGGGTCGTACCACGCATCTCGACCGTGCCCTGGACAGCCGCAGGGAGACCGTAGATGTCCTTGCCTGGAAAGCCTTCCGGCTGGGTGCCTTCGGCCAAGTCCACGAGGCATCGGCTGCGGTCTGTCTGAAGCACGGCGACAGCTTCGTCGGAGTGCTCGTAGAGGCCCTCGACGACCACCATCTGGCCTTTGAGGCTACCGGCGAGCTTCGCCAGATCGTCCAGGGGGACCGACTTCGCCGCACTGGGCGAGCCAAGGAGGCGTTCCCAGAAGCCCAGTTTGGGCTGGTGGTCACGGGCCCACTGCGCCATGTCCTGCAGCGGCTTGATCTGGCCCTGCAGTTCGTCCTTGGAGAGCGTCCCGTCAGGTCCGGGCTTGGCCGTGATGACGAGAGCCGAGGGGAGCCCATGCTGGGACTGCATGGGCGCTGCCGCGGCGAAGGCGCAAAGCGCGAAGGTTGCAGACAATACAAACGACGCCACCAGCCAGGAGCCAGTGGCGCGCGGTGTTCTTTTCTCCATTTACTCCCTCAGCCCATCATCTTGGATGTGTTGGATTGGGCAGAGTCCCCGTTCGCTGCCTCATCGCCAGGGGCAGGCGGGATGGGATCGTACCCACCTGGACAGAACGGGTTGCAGCGCAGGATGCGGCGGAACCCCATCCATCCCCCTCGCAGCAGGCCATAGCGCTCGATAGCCTCAGCCATGTAGTTGGAACAGGAAGGCTGGAACCGACAGGTCGGCGGCAGGAATCGCGAGAGCGTGCGCTGATAGAGGCGTATGAGTCCGACAGCAAACCGCCGAGACACGCGTCGCAAGGCATCCGGTCCGCGCATGGGCTATCCTTGCCCCCCAAGGAGACCTGCCCGGCGCATCAGTGCCTCCATCTCGGACGCGAGCTCGCTGAAGGAGGCCTGCGACGCTATCGGGCTGGCAAGGAGGGCAATGTCGGCGTGCTCCGGGAGGCGGCCACGCAGCCCACGGAAGGCTTCGCGCATACGCCTCCTGACCCGATTGCGCACCACGGCCCCGCCCACTTTCCTGCTGGTCACCAGCAAGACTCGGCGTGCTCCCGTGGGACGGTGTACGGCCACGATCGAGAGCCAGCGACCGCGACGGCGATAGCCGTTCCGGAAGAGCTCGTCGATGTCCCGTCGTCGTCGGAGTGTCTCCAGGGATCCCAAGGCAATCAGACCGTCGTTGCTCAGGCAGACAACCGCATGCGACCCTTGCGGCGGCGGTCGGCGAGGACGCGACGTCCTCCCTTGGTGGCCATCCGGGCACGGAACCCGTGTGTTCGCGCATGCTTGCGCACTTTCGGCTGGTAGGTCTGCTTCATTGGTCAACCTCACATGCTCAATGCTGATCGGGAAACTCCACTGAAGGCGAACGCACGGTGACATCTCGCGGCTGTCGGGCTATCCGCAACAGACCCCGGAGTTGGACCGGGGCGCACGGCCGCCATGGCGCCGCGAGCCTGTCTGTGCCGCAACCAGGGCTCGTTAGGCTGGAGTCCGGGTTACCGGAACTACGCATGTTAGCATAACTGGGGTCCATCCGCAAGGCCCTCGTGTTTTCGGGTGCGAGGGCAGGACCAGGGCACTGGGCTACAGGTCGCGTTTGAGTACCTTCCCTGTCGCATTGCGAGGCAGTTCGTCGCGGAACTCCACGATCTGGGGAACCTTGTAGCTGGGCAGGTGCTGGGCACAGTGTCGCTTGATATCGAGCTCTCCCAGCTTCTCGCCGGGTTGGGGCACGACGACGGCCTTCACCAGTTCACCCAGGGCTGCACGGGCACCGGTGGCAGGAACCCCGATCACCGCAGCGTCCCGCACCTTCTCGTGGGTGTAGATGATCTTCTCGACCTCGAGCGCGTAGACATTCTGCCCCGCCACGATGATCATGTCCTTCTTGCGCCCCTGCACGTAGAAGAACCCCTGCTCGTCCACCCTCGCCCAGTCCCCCGTTCGGAACCACCCGTCGACGATGGACTCCTCAACCAACCCTTCGCGGTTCCAGTACCCCGGTATGATGTTTGCACGATGGAAGCACAGCTCTCCGACCTCACCAGGCCTAACGTCCTTGCCCCCCTCGTCGATGATCCGCGTGTAGATCTCCGGCAGCGGCTTACCGATCGAGTCCGGCCGGTCGGCGGCGTTGATGCTGGGCAAGACGTGCGTCATGGAAATCGTCTCGGTCAGGCCGAAGAAATTGTGCAGGCTGACGTACGGATAGAGGGCCCGCAGTCGCTGGATCGTCCGCACCGGCATCGGTGAGCCCGAGTACGCGATCAGGCGCAGGCTGGACAGATCGTGTTCCGCCAATCGCGGGTCGCTGGTGACCAGATGGAAGAGCGTCGGCACGCCGATGAAGGTGGTGCAGCGATGCGTCTGGAGGAGGTCGAGGATCTCCCCCACCTCGGGCCGCGGAGCGATGCAGATGCAGCTACCCAGGTAGGCCGAACTGGCCAGGAGACTGTAGGAGGCCGTGGGTGCGAAGAAGGGGATCACCAGCAGGTGGATATCCTCATGGCGGAAGGACTGTGCGAAGATCGCGTTCATCACGTTGAAGCGCAGCGCCTCATGAGTCATGATGGCGCCCTTGGGTTCGCCCGTGGTGCCGGAGGTGTGCAGGATCACGGCGATGTCCGTCTCCGCGATCTCGTCGAAGGTCTGCACCGACTCCTGGTAGGTCACCGCCTCCTCGAAATGCGCCTCGCCACTTCGGACACCGGAGCCGACACGGAGGACCTTCGGAGAGCCGTCGTACTTGGCGACCGCATCGAGCACCGGCGTCGGCGTGTCATCATGGACGGCGACGACCCTCGGCGCGAGGTTGCGGATGACGAAGGCCAGCTCTTCGTCCCGCAGACGGATGTTCACCGGTGCCGCAATCGCCCCGAGACGCAAGGTCGCCCAGTAGAGGGTGATGCACTCCAGGCAGTTGGGCATCGCGATGGCCACCCGGTCGCCCGGCTGCACTCCGCAGACCTGGCGCAAGTACCCGGCGATGTGCGCGATCTGCAGATCAAGGTCCCGGTAGCTGTAGGTTGCGCCTTCGTAGATTGCTGCGGGGCTGTTCGGGAACTTCGCGGCCGCGTTGTCCCAGTAGCCGGCGAGCGTCCTTAGCTGCGTGCCGTACATGGCATCCTCCCTGACTGTCTGACGGGGGCCTTTTCCTGTCTCGGCGAAGGATTCCTCTCTGGGCGTCCCGGCCCTTTGAGGATTTCTGCTATAATGGCTGTCAGACTTAGGTAGTACGGGATCGTCACGATACTCGGAGGCAGCCATGGAACTCAAGGACTACCCGCGCGGGCGGATGCTGGAGGGCGCCGACTATATCGAGGTCATCAACGAGGACATCGAACGCGGTCGCGTCCGCTTCGCGCTGTTCGACTTCGACGGCACGATCTCGCTGATCCGGCAGGGCTGGCAAGAGGTCATGATCCCCATGATGGTGGATATCCTCATGGGGCTGAACACGGGCGAGAGCTGCGACGACATCCACATGACCGTTAAGGAGTTCGTCACGCGGCTCACCGGGAAGCAGACCATCTACCAGACGATGGCGCTGGCCGAAGAGATTGAGAAGCGAGGCGGCACGCCACTTGACCCGCTCGAGTACAAGCGCCAGTACCTCGACCTGCTGTGGGAGCAGATCAAGGACCGCGTCGCCGGGCTCAAGGCCGGGCGACTGACACCGGTGGAGATGTCCGTTCCGGGTGCCCTCGACATGGTGCGAGCGCTGTACGATCGCAGCGTAAACCTGTACGTCGCCAGCGGCACCGACCACCCCTATGTGGTCGATGAGGCCACCTGCCTTGGGGTCAACGAGTTCTTCGGCGACCGCATCTACGGCGCACTGGATGACTTCAAGAACTTCTCCAAAGCCATCCTGATCGAGAAGCTAATCCGTGAGAACAACCTGCACGGCAGCGAATTCTTGACCTTCGGCGACGGCTATGTGGAGATCGAGAACTGCAAGGACGCCGGGGGCATCGCCATCGGTGTCGCCACCGACGAGGCCAAGCGCGAGGGCATCGACGAGTGGAAGCGCAACCGTCTCATTGACGCCGGCGCTGATCTGATCATCCCGGACTTCCGCGAGTACGACAAGCTCCTGCGGTACCTCTTCGCCGAATAGCGAACACTCCGTGAGTCAAAGAGCCGGCCGTCCTCTTTGCTCGAGGCGGCCGGCTTTCGTGCCTCTGACGATGGGAAGGATACATGTGCCGCGCGCCCAGTTCGACCGCAGCAGGCTCCTCCTCAGGCCCCTTGCCGAGCGTGAGAACGACCTCGATCTGTCTGTGATCATGGACCTCGATGCAGAGGTCGAGCCCTACAATCATCCCGAGCTCGAGGTGCTGGCCGACCGCATCGTGGCCGGTCGCAGTAAGGGCGCCGAAGTGCTGCTCATGCTCGGCGCGCATGTGATCCGGCAGGGGAACTCCCGCTTCATCATCGACCTGATGAAGCGTGGTCTGCTCACCCACGTCGGTGTGAACGGCGCCTGCGTGATCCACGACTTCGAGTTCGCGCTCATCGGGGCAACCACGGAGAGCGTGGCCCGCTACATCCGCACCGGCGAGTTTGGGCTGTGGAGGGAGACCGGCTGGATCAACGACGCGGTCAACGAGGGCGCCGGGGAGGGACTGGGGTTCGGCGAGGCGGTCGGCAAGATGATCGTGGAGCGAGAGTTCCCACACCGCGAGGTCAGTCTTCTGGCCCAGGCCTACGAACTTGGGGTCCCGGTCACGGTCCACGTGGGCATCGGCAGCGACATCATCCACGAGCACCCGAACTTCGATGGCGCCGCGACCGGTCTGGCCTCCTACCGCGACTTCCTGACCATCACCGACACGATCACCCGTCTCGAGGGCGGGGCGATGCTCAACTTCGGCACCGCTGTGATGGGGCCGGAAGTCTACCTCAAGGCGCTCAGCATGGCCCGGAACGTGGCGCGGCAGGAGGGGCGACAGATCGCTCACTTCGCCACCGCCGTCTTCGACCTCGCCGATCTCGGACCGGACTTCCGCGAGCAGCCCCCCAAGTCGAATCCCCACTACTACTTCAGGCCCTGGAAGACGATTCTCGTCCGCACCGTCCAAGACGGCGGCGAGAGCTTCTACTTCCGAGGCGACCACCGGTTGACGTTCCCTGCTCTGTACCGGCGACTGGTCGCGCGCGTCTGAGTTGGCTCCCCCGCAGACCGCTACCGCGTCAGCAGGTCGGTCAAGGCCTCCAGGCTGACCTGCGCCAGGCTATCGACGATCACGTCGGCCTGGGTTAGCTGGTCTCGGCTCACGGAGCTTGTCACCGCGACGCACTTCATCCCGGCTGTCTTTGCCGCCGTGACCCCGGCCGGGGCATCCTCAAAGACCACACACTTCGCGGGCTCGACCCCAAGGCGCTCCGCGGTCACCAGATAGATCTGCGGATCGGGCTTCTTGCGGGTGACGTCGTCGCCGGTGATCACCGCGTCGAACCAGTCGAGGCAAAGCCCGGTGCCGGTGATGACCGGGAACTGCTTGTCCTTGTTGCCCGAGGTGGCGATGGCCACGCGCCATTCCAAGTCGTCACGAGCGGCCTGCACGAGTTCGAGGACGCCGGGCATTGCCGGCAGAGGCTCGTTCGCCAGTAGACGAAAGAAGTTGTCCTTCCGCCGCTGGACGGCCGCCGCCGTGTCGATGGTGACGCCGTACTGCTCCGCCACACCCTCCACGTAACGCTCATCGCCGGTGCCGACGAAGCGCGCGAAGTCGGAGGCCTGCACCTGCACCCCGTACAGCTCCGCAAACATCATCACGCTCGCCCGGGCATTGAGCGCCTCGGTGTCCGCGACGACCCCGTCCACATCGAAGATCATTGCCTTGGCCACGAAAAGCCACTCCCTCGGTATGCGGCGTGCCTATCCCCCATAGCCCTTCAGCCGATACACCCACAGCCCCACGTACTCCTTAATGACCAGGCTCGAATCCGCCAGGTTGGAAACATCGGGCAAAGCAGCCTGCCAGCCGTAGCCACCCGTACGTGAGCGGAAGTCCACCGCGTAGGGGATCGGCTCCAGACCCACCTCATGGAAACAGGCCAGAGAACGCCTCATGTGGAAGGCCGAGGTGACGAGCAGAAAGCGATGCAGCTTCTTCTCGGCCAGGAGCCGCTTGGTGTCCACCGCGTTCTCGTAGGTGTTGCGCGACTCCGCCTCCACCAGAATCCTCTCGGCCGGTATGCCGAGGCGCACCGCCGCTGCTGCGAGGAAGGGCGCTTCGCGCCGCGTCTGGTCGGCCAGCAGCCCACTGCCGCCGGAGAAGACCAACTTGGCATCCGGCAACTGTCGGGCCAGGGTCACGCCCTCCACGAACCGATCGGCGCCATGGTTCAGCTCCAGATGCTGCATGGTGCTGCGTTCCAGATTCGCTGCGCCCCCGAGCACCACAATTGCGTCGAGGTTCGCGGGCACCGTCGGGTTCTCGTAAGGCTTCTCCAGCGGCCGCAGCATCGAATCGCTGACCGGCTTGAGGCTGAAGGCATACAGGACCGCCAGCCCCAGCCAGAAGGGCCAGCGCCCGGCTCGCTCCCTGCGTCGGCGACGAACCAGCCCCGAAACCAGCAACAGAAGCAGCGCCAGCGTGAGTGGGTAGATGACGATGCTCAGCGTCTTGGACAGGAAGAAGAACATGCTCAGCCCTCGGGCCGTTCCGGGTTGCCTGCAGCTTTCCGCCGTCCTTGGAGGGTCTGCTCGAGGGCCAGGACGTGCCGCTCCAACTCGCCAAGGCGCTTCTTCAGCGCACTGGCTGCGAAGCTCTCGGTCATGGGCCCGCCCTCGGCAAGGTCACGCTCGGCGCGGTCCAGGTCCCTTGCGGCATAGAAACAGCGCAGGAAGGCTCGTGCTTCCTGCGCTGTCATGTTTGGTGTAGGGGCAAGCGAGGTCAGCTCCGACAGGAATGCCGGAAGCTCTGCGTGATGTCTCAGCCACGCCTCCCGAATCCTGTTCGGCTGCTGCGGCCAGTCGATCCTGGGCACCGAGTGCCGGCCTCGCCTATCTCGAGCTGCGGGACTGTGCTCTTAGTCGTCCGGCGTGACGAAGTCGATGCCGTAGAAGGCGCACAGGTCGCGAAGCTCGGGAACGATGTTGTCCAGTGCCGCGATCAGGTGGTGCGAGAACCCGCGGGTCCGCTTGATCTCGTCGAGCTTCTGGTAGTTCTTGACCCGCATGTCGCAGGCGCAGTACAGGACGCCCTGGTTGGTCTCCTCGGAGCTCTCGCCACTGAAGGCGAGCATCTGCAGGCCGCCCTCCGGGGTCTGGACGAGGTCGACGCCGGTCTTCGGACCGTACATGAGCTGACCGATGTGCCGCCCGGCCAGGTCGTGCATGTGGCTGTGGGTGTCGAGGCCGTCGTTCACGACGACCTCACCGGCAAGGATCTTGGCGCGCAGCTCCTCCGACACGCCGCCCTCGCGCTCGATCTGGGCCATGACTTTGGGATCGTTCGGAGCCATGTAGCCGCAGAGACCGATGCCACAGTGCGCCAGCTTCACGATGTCGCGCTTGGCGGTCCAGTCCACGAAGTCGACGAAGGCTGCCGGCTTCCCGCTGAGCCAGCCGGCGATGGCCTGCGCGACGGCGCCCGGCCAGTCACCTTCGCAAGCGAAGGCGTCGACGTCACGCTTGGCAGTCGCCCAGCCGATGGCGAGGCAACCGGCGACCTGCAGAGGCGGCTCGCTGATCTCCGGCCAGCAGCGCAGGCTCGCAACGTTGAAGCCCTCGGCCTTGCAGATGGCAATCAGCGCATGGTAGAAGCGGGCGACGCGGTACAGCATCTCGTCGTCCTTGACCAGGTTGATACGCCCGGCCTTGAACTCCGCAACCGTCTTCTGCACGTCCTCCTCGGTGAAGGAGGCCTTGCCGGCGGTGCCCTCGGTGGCCATATCCTGATACACCCGGTACACGCGCAGCAGGTCAACGGTCTCCACGATCAGGCCGAAGATGCGGGCGAAGAGGAGCTGATCGCCTGTGGCGGAGTGGAACCCGCCGGGACCGTCGCCGAAGCGCCCCAGGTAGACCCGAGACAGCTTGCGCACGACGCGATACACGTTCATCAGCATCGCGAATTCGTTGTCGAAGGCCTCGGAGCCCGGCGCACCGGCGAGGTACCGCACATAGCGCTTCATGTACAGCGCATCGTGCATGTTCATGTCGTTGCCGCAGACGGCGTTGGTCGCCCAGTCGTGCAGGCCAAGCGGCTCGTTCGGCTCCTCGTAGGCGGCGAGGATGATCGGCAGATTCCGCAGATGCGGAGCCTGGGAAATGACCGGGAGCAGGTGGCCGCAGGGGAAGGCCGAGTTGAAGATGACGATGGCGTCCAGCTTCGCACCCGAGAACTCGTCAACGATCTTCCAGGCATCGTGGGCCCCGAAGACACGGCCCGGGTAGATGATCGAGTCGGCAGCGATGATGCCCTTCTCTTTGCACTCGTCCAGGAGCTTGATGAAGGCCTGTTCGCCGAGTTGCTTGCCTTCCTCGTAGAACGCGCCGATCGAGTTCATGACGACCCCGATGCGCGGCGCGTCTTCCTTCTCGTACCTCTTTGTGTAGGTGACTGCCATCAGAAACCCTCCGTAGACTGAAAACGGACGCCCCCTCGGGACGTCTTCGGATACTGCAAGCAACGCCCCAGGGGCGTTCGGTCAGGGCGAGAGGAGCCGTCACACTCAACGTCAGACCAGCCGCACGCGTTCCTGCCCTGCCACGACGGAACCGATCTCGTAGACCTTCTCCCTCAGCTTCGCCAACTCGGACCTGATGGCCTCGACCTCACCGGCTCCGCAGACCAGTACCATCCCGATCCCCATGTTGAAGGTCCGGTACATCTCGGTCTCGGCAACCTTCGCCGTCCGCTGGATGAGCCCGAACACCGGCGGGATCGGATAGCTGTCCTTCCGGATCTCTGCGCAAAGGCCCTCCGGGATGCAGCGCCGGGTGTTGTCGGGCAATCCGCCGCCGGTGATGTGGACGATGGCGTGCGGCCGCACACCCGCCTGAAGCAGACCCACGATGGCCGGTGCATACAAGCGCGTCGGCTCCAGCATCTCTTCCCCGACCGTGCGTCCCAGTTCCTCCACTCGCTGATCCAGAGCCAGGCCACCGACCTCCAGTAGCGCCTTCCGGGCCAGCGAGTAACCGTTGCTATGCAGGCCGGAGGAGGCCAACCCGAGGATCACATCGCCCGCGGCGACCGCCGAACCGTCGATGATTTGGTCGCGCTCCACGACACCAACAGCAAACCCGACCAGGTCGTACTCACCGGCCTTGTACAGGCCGGGCAACTCCGCCATCTCGCCGCCCAGAAGCGCGCAGCCACAGACCTTGCAGGCCGCCGCAACGCCTTTGACGATCGCTGCCGTCTGTTCCGGGTCGCGAAGGGCGCTGCCGACGTAGTCCAGGAAGAACAGCGGCCTGGCGCCCTGGCAGATGATATCGTCGACGCACATCGCCACAGCGTCCTGGCCGATGGTGTCATGTTTGTCCATGGCGAAGGCGATCATAAGCTTCGTGCCCACGCTGTCCGTCCCGGCCACCAGCACTGGATCACGGAAGCCCTGTCCAAGCGCGAACATGCCGCCGAAATCCGACAGCCCGGTCAGCACACCGTCGGTGTAGGTATCGCGCACCGCGGCGGCAAACAGTGACGCAGCCTTGTCCTGCGCGTCGATGTCCACGCCGGCCTGCCTGTAGGTCAGCCCGTCTGTCATGTCATCTCTCCTACCCATGCCGGAATCCTCTCCCGCCAGTTCGCTACTCCCGCGGAGCCGCGTCTAGGCCTCGACCTTCTGCTCTTCCAGGTCGAACTTGGCCACTCGGACGTCCTTGGGAACCGGAATCGGGTATCGCTCATCGAAACAGGCGGTGCAGAAGTTCAGCTTCGGCAGACCGACCGCCCGGATGAGGTTCTTCATGTCCAGATACTCCAGCGAGTCGGCTCCCACGTGCTGCCGAATCTGCTCGACCGACAGCCGCGAGGCGATCAGGTGACTGCGCGTGGAGGTATCAATGCCATAGAAGCAGGGGTAGCGAATGGGAGGGCAACTGATGCGCAGGTGGATCTCGCGGGCACCGGCCTCGCGCAGCAGGGCGATCTCCGGTCCGGTGGTGGTGCCTCGGACGATGGAGTCATCCACAACGACCAGGCGTTTGCCCGCAACGGCCTCGCGCAGGGGCGTCAGCTTCATCTTGACACCGGCCTCGCGCAGGCGCTGGTCCGGCATGATAAAGGTACGGTGGATGTATCGGTTCTTGATGAAGCCCTCGCCGTAGGGAATGCCGGCGACCTGGGCGAAGCCCATGGCGTGCGGGATCGCGCTCTCTGGAACACCGACTACCAGGTCGGCATCGGCCGGCGCTTGCTGCGCGAGCATGTGTCCCATTCGCAGCCTTGCCATGTAGACGCTGCGCCCGTAGATGTGGCTGTCCGGCCTGGCGAAGTAGATGAACTCAAAGATGCAGCAGGCGTTGCGCTCGGACTCCACGGCCTGCATGCTGTCCAGGCCGTCGTCGCTGATGGTGACGATCTCGCCGGGCTGGACTTCGCGAACATAGTCCGCGCTCAGGGTGTTCAACGCGCAGGTCTCCGAGGCGAGTATCCATAGCCCGTCGGTGCGGCCGATGCACAGTGGGCGCACCCCGTAGGGATCGCGCGTTGCCAGCAGCCGGTTGGCCGAGCAGATCGTGAGCGAGTAAGCGCCCTCCATCTGCTGCATGGCCTCAGCAACGGCACCTTCCAGCGTGTCGGCCGAGGAGCGTGAGATCAGCTTCGTAATGACTTCTGTGTCGCTGCTGCCGTGGAACTCCACTCCCTGCCGTTCCATCTCCCGGCGCAGCTCCACTGTGTTGGTCAGATTGCCGTTATGGGCCAGGGCGAAGGGGCCGGTCTTGTGCTCGCCTCTCATCGGTTGCGCGTTGGCCAGCACATTCCCGCCGGTGGTGGAGTACCGCACATGACCGACGGCAACATGACCCTGGAGGTGGCTGATGATCTCCTCGTCGAAGACCTGGGAGGCCAGCCCCAGCCCGACGTGCATCCTGAGCTCGTGGCCGTCGCCGACGGCGATGCCGGCACTCTCCTGCCCCCGGTGCTGGAGCGCGTACAGACCGAAGAAGGTCAGGCGAGCGACGTCTTCACCAGGCCCCCAGACTCCGAACACCCCGCAGGCGTCGCGCCATGTGCGCTCGTGCGGGCAGAACTTGGGCCCCTCGCAACCACCGGGGCATGACATGGGATCACCAACTCCGCTTGGGTGCCGACCTCGCAGTCGACCAGGGGTTCGGGCAGCGGGCTATTCGCCGGCGCCCAACTTCTCGGCGGCCGCAATCACCTTCGCGGCCATCTTCTGTCGCATCCCAACGAGCCGTTCCGCCAGGGCCTCGTCGCTCAAAGCCAGTATCTGCGCCGCCAGAATCCCCGCATTCCGGCCTGTGTTGATTCCCACCGTCGCTACCGGTATGCCCGGGGGCATCTGGACCATCGCGTACAGCGCGTCCTTGCCACCCAAGGGTGACCCGCCAAGGGGCAGTCCAATGATCGGCAGCGTGGTATAGGCTGCCAACACACCCGGAAGGTGTGCGGCCCAGCCTGCAGCAGCGATGATGACCTTCAGGCCTCGCTCCGCCGCTGTCTTCGCATATTCACTCGCCCGGTCCGGCGTGCGGTGTGCCGAGGCCACGGTGACCTCGTAGGGCACTGCCAGCTCCTTGAGCGCGTCCAGACAGCCCTGCACCTGCTCAAGGTCCGAAGCGCTCCCCATCACCACGCCGACCAGGGGTTTCGTCTCAGCCATCGTTCTTGGTCTCCCGAGGGTTCCTACCAGCCTGACGTCTGTGCCGTGAGCTGAAGAGCTAGGCCAGGGCCCGCCAGGCGATGTCCCGCCGGTAGTACATGCCGTCGAAGTGGATCTTCTTGATCGCCTCGTAGCAGCGGTCGAGGGCGTCGCGGTAGTCGCTGCCCAGCGCAGTCACGCCGAGAACCCGACCGCCGCTCGTCACAAGCTGCCCATCCTTCATCGCAGTGCCCGCATGGAACACGGTAACCTTCGGGTCCTGCTCAGCCGCGTCGATCCCCGTGATGACCTTGCCCTTCTCGTACTTGCCCGGGTACCCGCCCGAGGCGACGACGACGCACACGCACACCTCGTCGCTCCACTCGACCTGCACCTCGGCAAGTCTCCCCTGGGCCGTCGCCATCAGTATCTCTGCCAGATCGCTCTTGAGGCGTGGGAGGATGACCTGGGTCTCGGGGTCGCCGAATCGGCAGTTGTACTCGAGGATCTCGGGACCGGAATCGGGCAGGATGATTCCGCCGTAGAGGGTCCCGGTGTAGGGGCAGTTCTCGGCAGCCATGGCCTTCACCGTCGGCCGCAGGAACTGCTCCAGGCAGGTGTTCAGCAGCGAGTCATCCACCGCAGGGACCGGCGAGTAGCAGCCCATTCCGCCGGTGTTGTCGCCCGTATCGCCCTCGCCGATGCGCTTGTGGTCCTGCGACGGCACCATGGGCACGACAGTCTTCCCGTCGGTGAAGGCGATCACCGAGCACTCCGGGCCAAGGAGGCATTCCTCCACCACAACCCGCGCTCCAGAGGCGCCGAACTCCTTCTGTACGATGCAGCGGTCGATAAAGTCCTGGGCTTCCTCAACGCTGCTCGCCACTTTCACGCCCTTACCGAAGGCGTCGCCGTCCGCCTTGATGACGATCGGCGCACCCTTCAAAGCCACATAGTCCTTCGCCGCGGCCGCATCGTCAAAGACCGCGAACTCCTTCTTCGAGATGCCGTGACGCTGCAGGATCTCGTCCGTAAAGGCCTTGCTGCCCTCGAGACGGGCGGCTGCCTTCGTGGGACCGTACACAGCGAATCCTCGCTCGCGCAAGGCATCCGTAACGCCGAGAATCAGCGGGCGCTCAGGGCCCACCACCACGAGGTCGGGCTTCTCAGCCTCAGCCAGCGCGACGAGACCGGCCACGTCCTCGACCTCCGCCGGCACGCACCGCGCATACTCACCAATGCCCGGATTGCCGGGAGCGCAGATGATCTCCTCCACCTGTGGGCTTTGTGCCAGCTTCCACATCAGCGTATGTTCGCGGCCGCCGGAGCCGATCAGCAGAATTCTCATGAGCCTGACTACCCCTCGCGATGGAACGCCAGATTGTCGAACACGCGGAACTTGGGCAGGAAGACTACGTTGACGGTGCCAACCGGACCGTTGCGGTGCTTGGCGACGATGATCTCGGCCTCGCCCGGTTCGTCCAGCGCCGAGCGATCGGTCTGCTGACTGCCCTGCGACCCTTTTTCGATCTCTTCCTTGCGCTTGTAATAGCCGGGCCGGTAGAGGAAGCAGACGAGGTCGGCCTCTGCCTCGATGGCGCCGCTTTCTGCCAGGTCGGACAGGATCGGCCGTTTGTCCTCGCGTCGCTCCACCATGCGGCTGAGCTGGGACAGCGCTATCACCGGCACGTTCAGCTCACGTGCCAGCGCCTTCAGCGCCCGGGCGACCGCGGAGACCTCTTCGTACCGGCTCTCGCTGCGTCTGTCGCCGGTCGAAGCCAACTGCAGGTAGTCCACGATGATGAGCCCGATGTCCTGCTGCGCCTTCAGACGCCGGGCCTTCGAACGCAGCTCGAGGATGGGGATCGCCGGCGTGTCGTCGATGAAGATGGGCGAACTGGGCAGGTCCTTCAGGGCGTAGGCGATCTTGCCCCAGTCGTCCTGGGTCGCATAGCCCCGCCGCAGGCTGTGGGAGTTGACTCGTGCTCGCGCACACAGCAGCATCTCCGCGAGCTGCGACTTGGACATTTCCAGGCTGAAAATGCCGACCCCCGTCTGGTTATTGACTGCGGCGTGGAGGGCGAAGTTCGCTACGGCCAGTGACGTCTTACCCATGGAGGGACGACCGGCGACGATGACGAGATCACCGGGCTGCAGGCCCGAGGTCAGTTCGTCGAAGTCCTTGAGGCCTGTGGGCACCCCGGTGAAAAAGTCGGGGTCATTGCACTTGCGGTCCAGCTTGTCAAAGGTCTCGAACACCGCCGGCCCGATGTGCGTGAAGTCGCTACTGACGCGCCGCTGGGCGATCTCGAAGATCGCCTGCTCGGCCTTGTCCAGCACCGAGCCGACATCCTCGGGGTTCTCAAACCCCAACCCCTGGATATCAGCGCCGGCACGGATCATCTGCCGCAGCACCGACTTCTCCGCCACGATCTGGGCGTAGCGCTGAACATGGGCGGCAGTGGGCACCTCACTGATGAGTGCAGTCAGGTACTCACCGCCGCCGACATTCTCCAGTCGACCTTCGCGGCGCAGCTCAGCCGCTACCGTGACGATGTCCACGGGCTCATTGCGGGTGTGCACATCGAGCATCGCCCGGAAGATGAGCCGGTGCGCCTCGCGGTAGAAGTCTTCCTCACGGACCAGTCCCATGGCACGCGAAGTGGCTCCGGACTCCACCAACATGGAGCCCAGAGTCGCCTGCTCCGCCTCAAGGTCCTGAGGCGGGGTACGGTCCGCGAGTTCACTGGGTTCGGCCTTACGGTAGGAGCGTTTTCCAGCCAAGGTGAGCCTTCCTCGGTATAAGCCAGTCGCGGCGGCAGTCGCCTGCCGCCGCAGTTCTCGCCGACCTCAACACAGGGAGAGCCAGCCCACAGGCCGGGGCGCGTACTGGCCGTGCCGCACGCCCCTTACCTACGCTTCGGTCGCCTCGGGAGCTTCCTCAGCGGCCTCCGCGGGCGCCTCTTCCTGCGTCTCAGCAGGT
This sequence comes from Armatimonadia bacterium, assembly GCA_039679385.1. Taxonomy (NCBI): domain Bacteria; kingdom Bacillati; phylum Armatimonadota; class Armatimonadia; species Armatimonadia bacterium. The sequence continues at coordinate 84,752 of JBDKVB010000016.1, forward strand.
GCCGCGGCGGCCTCGGCAACCGGTGCCTCAGGCTCCTCCTCGCCACCCTCGCGAACGACCTTCACCGGAAGCTGTGCCGCGACATCCTTGTACAGCTTTGCGCTGATGAGGTAGTCGCCCAGCTCGCGGATTGGCTCGGTGATGTCGATGTCGCGCCGGTCGAGCTCGATCTTCAGTTGCGTCTTGACGGCCTCAGCGATCATGTTCGGCGTGACCTGACCGTGCAGCCGCGTCCCCTGACCGGCACGCGCCTCCACGACCACGGACATCTGGCTGAGCTCCTCCGCACGAGCCTGCGCCTTCACGCGCTTGTCCGTCTCACGCGCAGTGATCGCGCTGCGGCGTCGCTCAAGCTCTTTCAAAGCACCCTTCGTCGCAGGGACAGCCAGGCGCTTCGGGATCAGCAGGTTGCGGGCATGACCGTCTGCCACACTGAGAATGTCCCCCTCATGTCCGACCCGATCGACATCGTCCAGCAAAATGACTCGCATTACCTTTCCTCCTGAGGTGCCGTCCTGCCAGGTCAGCCGTCACCTGACGGCCCCGCCCAGCGATGTTTACTGGTGTCGCGTGTTGGCCCCCGCCGACGTGCGCCGCCCTTACGGCTTGGCCGCGCTCCCACCCTTGGGGGTTACGGTTGCCGGAGCGGCTTGCCGCGCTGCTCCGACTCCACCGATCCGTTTCCGAAGGCCCACGAAGGCGTCGTTACCGCCGAAGGCCTCGTTCACTCCAAAGCTCAGGTCCACACTATCGTTCAGCCGCCACAGACCCCGTAGATCCAGCCGCAGGTCGTTGGGGTTCCACAGGTCGGTCTCCCACCACAGCCGCCGGGTCAGCGGGTAGTCAAACCCCAGTCCCAGCTTGCTCCCCAGTACTCCCAGCCGCAGGGTCCCCTCCCCAAGGAAGGGGAAGCCACGCTGCAACACAAAGGTCTCACTGTCCCCGATGTCCCGAACACCGACCCGCCAGAAGCTGTCCAGCGCACTCCCATAGTACAGGTCGGCCATGAGGTCCGACCGCAGCGCGTTGTGCTGTGACCCCTCCAGGCTCAGATACCCGCCCACAGCGTCGGGCTGCAGACTCCGGAAGACGCCGGTCACCTTGTTCATGGTCTGGTCGACCCGCGTCAGGCTCTTGTCCGCCTTCGCCACCACTTCAATCCCGGACTCCGTCAGCTTCCGCACGTTGTGTACACTCGCCGTAAGGTCCTCGGTCACCCCCGGGTCTGTCAGCACCTTCCGCCCATGGGAACTCATCACCGACAGGTCATCCATGGTGCTGCGCAGCTTGCCCATCGTAGCCCTGACATCGCTCCACATCTGCTCGTCGTTGATGTGGCTCGAGGTCGTCGCCAGCACCTGACGACCGTCCTTCATCAGACCGCTGGCCTGCTCCGCCGTTGCTGCGAGATTCTCGCTGGCCTTCTCCAGGTTCGCTACCGTCGACTTGATCTGCCCATTCAGAACCGGATCCGCCAGCGTGCCGCGGAGCGTCTTCGTGATCTCTTCGATGTTGGTCGTCGCCTCGCGAATGTGCGCCCCGGAGGCTGCCAGATCGTTGGGCAGAGGCGACAGCGCCAGCAGGTCGTGGATGCGCCGCGTCGTCTGCTCGATGTCGGAGGCGCTGCTCTCCACCATCGTCGCGATCCGGCCGGTGACCTTCTCGACGTCGGTCGAGGACTTCTCAATGAGCCCCTGAGCCCGTCCCGCCGCCGCCGACAGATCACGGTTCATGTTCCCGGATAGCGCCGCCAGGTTCGCGCTGCTGGTCTCAAGGTCCGTCGCGGCCTTCTGGACCATTGCGTTGACCCGCTGGGTGCTGGCGCTCAGGTCCTTGCCGCTGTCGGCAACCAGGGTGGCCAGCGACGTCGTCGCCTTCTCCACCTGGGCCGCTGCCTGCTCGACGTTGACTGACGACTTCTCTACCAGCTCACGGACCCGCTGGGCCGTCGCCGTGAGATCGGCACCGGCACTGCGCGTCACGTCCTCCACCATCGCCGAAGTCTTCGCCAGGTGGGAAGCCGTCTCCTGGATGTTCCCAGAGGACTTCTCCATCGTTTCGCGTACCAGTCGCGCCGAAGTCTCCACGTCCCCGGCGCCGCTGTCAACCATCTTCTCCAGACGTGCACCGGTCCGGGCAAGGCTCCCGCTTACTGCCTCCACATTGCCGGCGCTGGCGTCAATCATCCGGGCTACGCGCGAGGTCGCCCCTTCTACGTCCGGAGCACTGACGACGACCATCTGCCGCACCCGAGCTGCACTTCGGTTCAGCTCAGTGGCCGCCGCGGCAACTTCCCGGGCAAGGGTCCCCACTCGCGCCTCATTCTGCACCGAGACCCGCGCGAGCATCTGCGTGAACTCGGCAGCGTTGCGCGTAGCGTCCTGCACGTTGGCCAGAATCAGCGGCAGTCGCTCCCGCACCTCCGAGCTCGCATACACAGATCGCAGGTCCGCGATGGCCGCGTTCACGTTCTGCAGAACCACCCGCCCATCCTCGGTTAGCTCGGTCAGCCCCGCAATCCTCTCGCCGGCCACATGGGCCTGCGCTCCCAGGGGCTGAGGCGCCTTCAACTGCTTCTTACTCATCTGCGCCTCAAGCTCACGCTCCTGCTGGGTCTTGCGCCGCACCATGACGGTTGTGTCGCCCAGCATTCCGGACTGGGCAATCAGAAACTCATCGGTGTCCAGGAGCTGAACATCACGGTTGATGAGAAGGTGCACCAGAACGCTACGGTCGGGGAACTGCTTGAGCTCTTCCTCGGTGGCCAGCTCTATACTGAGCACCCGGCCGATCTCTTTGCCGGCAAGCAGAACCTTGGCCCCTTCACCCAGCCCCTCAACGTTCCGGAAGTGGGCCACTACATGCTGACCATGCGACCAGCCCACGTACCCCGTGACATAGGTCAGGGATACGAAGGCCGCGACCAGCAAGACGACAAAGATCAACCCCACTTTGGCTTCGTCAACCAAGCTGGGATCACTCCACTCGCGAGGTCATACCTGGATCGGCCCCTCGGCCTGGCCTCGAACGAACTGCTGTACGATGAGGTTGCCTGTCGTCCTCATCCGTTCGGGCGTATCGCACGCGACGATCCGGTGATCGTGAATCATCATCACTCGGTCGCTGATCGAGAAGAGCTCCTCCACCTCATGTGTCACCACTACGGAGGTGACGCCCATCCGGTCGCCGAGCTTCGTGATCAGCCGATCGATCACAGCCGCTGTGATCGGGTCCAGGCCTGCGCTGGGCTCATCGTAGAGCAGAAGGGCGGGTTCCAGCGCGAGAGCTCGGGCGATTCCCACTCGCTTCCGCATCCCGCCGGACAGTTCCGCAGGCATCCTGTCCCTGCTCTCGCCCAGCCCCACCTCACCCAGCAGGCCGCGTACTCTGGTGTCGATCTCCTCGTCCGTCAACTCGCCCCGACGCCGCAGCCCGAAGGCGACGTTCTCCCCAACCGTCATGGAGTCAAACAGCGCCGCGTACTGAAAGCACATCCCCATCTTGGCGCGCGGCTTCATGAGCTCGCTTTCGCTCAATCCAGTGATATGCTGACCGTCGATCACAATCTCGCCGCTGGTCGCCCGCACAAGTCCCATCAGGTTCTTGAGCAGCGTGCTCTTCCCCGACCCCGACATCCCCATCACGCCGAAGGTCTCGCCCCGGTACACCTCAAAGGAGAGATCCTCCAGAATCTGCCGTCCCCCGATTTCATAGCACAGGTTCCGCACCTGGATGATCGCATCGAGTTCAGCCGGCATAGGGCCTCACCTCTGCCCCTCGTCGCGATTCTGCAGGCTGCGACTGCCCATCGCGGCGAAGCTGCGCCCGCTAGTGAAACAGCAGGGGCGCCAGGAGCAGGTCCGCTACGTACACCAACATAATACAGTAGACGACAGAACGCGTCGTGGCCTTGCCCACTTCCTCCGAGGCCATGCCGCACTTCAGCCCCTGGTGGCAACCCACGATCGCGATGATGACCCCGAAGACGAGAGCCTTTGCCACGCCGCCCAGTATCGTCGCCGGCTCCACATGCCCCGGGATGAAGGCGAAATAGTTGCGCTCATTGATCGCCGGCGAGGCCGCCGCCATCGCGTAGCCGCCAAGCACGCCGATGAGGTCGCCGAAAAACACCAGTACCGGCACCATTACGAGCCCGGCGATATACCGGGGAATCACCAGGTATTCGACCGGGCTGGTCGCAAGGGCTCGCAGAGCATCGATCTGCTCAGTAACCTTCATCGTGCCCAGTTCGGCCGCCATCGCCGAACCGGCTCGCGCCGCCACCACAAAGGCAACAAGAACCGGCGACAGTTCGCGGCACATGATCTCTGCCACGAACCAGCCGGCATACTCGTCGACGCCCCATTGCTTGGTCTCAATCGCTCCGTGGTAGGCCAGCACCGCGCCGGACAGAACCATCGTGACGGCCGCAATCGGCAGGCTGTTCACACCGATATGCGCCATCTGGTGCACGGTCGTGCGGTACTCGGTCTTGCCCCTCAGGATCCCACGGATGGTCTCTAGATGCAGCAGACTGATCTCGCCAAAGAACGCCAGGAAGGCGATGATCTGCCGCCCAATACGTGCTAGCAAGGGGGTGCACCACCAACGCCTTTTGAGCTCGGGGAGCGTCCAGAGCTTTCGGTCCTATGGGCGGATTATAATCCACCCTTTGCAGGCAAGTCAACCGCCGCCACGCGCCCCTCCAGACCCCACTCGCCGCCATCCCGGGCAGGCCCTGAGCCCCTGTCAGCCCCACCCTCCTTATCCGGCCGGTTCTTGTCCATCTGCAACCTTCGGCAGCTTTCAGGGCCGCGATAACCCGCTCTCCACAGCAACCCGGACTCACGCGGCAGAGGCACGGCGCGCGCTTGACAGCCCCAGAGGAGCGTACCTATAATGAATCGGTACGGTTCCCGCCGGTGCTGCGTCCTTGCGGTTGCGTCCTGGATTACGTGTGGCCCTTTCCCGTTCCATGGCCCCGGCGCGCTGTTCGCAGGCAGATGGCGGCCGCAGGTGCCCTCTCTGTCCCACAAGGCCGTAGCCGTCCTTCACACACCGGCCCACTTACTTGCCTTCGGTCTAGCTCACCTGGGAGGGAATTCAGACCAGATGAAACGCGTGCTTCTCGTCCTCACCCTCGCCCTCGCTGTTGCAGTGCCGTCCTTCGCCCAGTACGGGTTCACCGCAGAGCACCTCAGTGTCGTCAAAGTCCCCGACTTCGGCTGGGGGATCTACGCCAAGAGCGCTCCGGTTGCTACCGGTCCGTCCTTCATGCTCTGGGTCTTCCCCGGCGTCGACAAGGTCGGCAGCGAGGCCAACATCCGTGCCGGCATCGTCCGTGACCGTCTCGTCCTCTACGCTGACCGCTTCGGCATGACCGGCATCGGCCACCTGCTGCTCACCCCAATCCCTGAGGACGCCGACTACTCCATCATGGTCGAGGCCCTCTCCGACGGCGCCCTGGTCCGCCAGGAACTCGTTACTATGGATGAGCGCATCTCCGACGCCTACGGAGCGACCAACAAGCAGTTGGGCATGTTCTGGTTCAACCGCCTGTGCGGTCTTTCGCTGCTTGCCGCTCGCCCCGAGGCCAACTGGAAGACCTGGGCTCCCGATAACAAGACCCTCTCCACCAACTACGCTCTGGCCCTCATGGCCAACTGGCGCAACTGGAAGGGTTCCGTGGCCCCGATCACCAACCTGGGCAAGTAACCGGCCTGTTGCTCTGGCCGCTTGATTGCACGCTCTGAAGGGGCGCGGGAGTTGACCCGCGCCCCACACTTTGGCCGAAACGTGTTATCTGAGCCGATTCTGCTGTATACTATTGACCAGGCTGTACGCATCAACCAAAGGACCTGTATCAAACTCACCGCACCCATGCCTCTCGCCCGCCTGATAGCCCTGATTTGCCTGATCACCGCTGCGACTCCGCTCCTCGCTGACGGCGAGATTGTGGATGCGCTCGATGCGTCCCTCAGTTGCCTCTCCGTGGACGCGCCCGTCACGGGTGCCCGGGTGATGCTGGACGGGGGCCTGATCGGGTACACGCCGCTACATCTTGCGCTGGCGCCTGCGGGGCTCCATCGCATTGCCGTCCTTGCCGAGGGCTACGAGACCTGGACCATGGCGATCGACCTGCCCCTCGGCTCCGTCACCCATATAGATGCACCTCTCGTCCGAGGACAGTCCACAGCGCCCGTCGGCCCGACCAGGGCAGCGGATCCCGCTGTGCCTGAGGCGCTGGTCGCCAGTGTCTCGACGCCGACCGGCCCGCTCGCGCAGGCCTTCAACGAAGTCAGCGATCGCCCGGTAGAACCAGCCGACACCCCGCCGACTGCGACCACCTCGAAAGAGCCTGCAGCTCCCGCAAAGACGCCGGCAGTCCAGGCTCTGTCGGAGTTGCCGGCCGGTAAGCTCTGGCCGAAGTACCCGACGCCGACCCGCTATGCCGCGCTCACCTTCGACGACTTCCCCATGACCTGGAGTGCCGACCAACTCCTGGAGATACTGCGCACTCGCGCCGTCCGGGCCACCTTCTTCGTGATCGGCCACAAGGGCCAGGGAGGGGAAGCCTGGCTGCAGCAGGCGGTCGCAGACGGCCACACCCTCGGCAACCACTCCTTCGAGCACCAGCGGATGGACCGCTTCGACGCCCAGACGGCGGCTGCCGACATGAGCCGCTGCAACGTGGTCATCGACTCGGCCGTCGGCACCTATCCGAGGTTCTTCCGTCCTCCGGGCGGCCGTGCGAGTCCTGCTCTGCGACAGGCCGCCGCTTCCCTGGGCATGAAGCTGGTGCTCTGGAACTCGGCGTCCGAGGACTACGAGGACCCACCACCCACGAAGGTCGTGGAGGATGTCCTCAAGAACTGCGGAGACCGCCAGTTCGCCGTCATAGCCCTCCACGACGGCAGCGCGTCGACCCTGCAGGCGCTCCCACGGATCATCCATGAGCTGCGCATGAGGCGCTACCGGCTCGTGACCCTCGAGGAGCTGTACGCCCGCATCGGGCAGTGAGCCCTTGGCCTCAGCCCCTGCCCTGCGAGTCGCTACTCCTGGCCCCGCTGGGGCAGCACGGGCCTTCCCGGTCCACGGACGGTGAGTTGCGTGAGTGACATCCTCCTGCTGTGTGGCCCAACCGGCGCCGGCAAGACACGGCGCCTTGTCGAGGCTTACGTCACCCATGCCGACCGCTACGGAGACGACTCCGTCGCCCTTCTGCTGCCCACGACTCTGGCTGTGGCGGCCTACTCGAACCGGATCGCCAGGGCACGGAGCAAGGGCGGCCTCTATGACGCCCGCATCTTCACCTTCCCCACACTGGCCGAGACCCTACTTGACGCCAACCACCGTCCGGTGCGGCGGATCTCCGACCTCCAGCGTCGTCTGCTCCTGACTCAGCTCATCGACGACCTGCACGGTCAGGGCCGTCTCCCCTACCTCGAAGGAGTGGCGAGCTTCCCCGGCTTCCTGCGAGCCGTGGGGAGCATCCTCGACGAGCTGAAACGCGCTGCCGTCGACCCGTCGCTCTTCGAGCAACTCACCCACGAGCGAATTCCCGATCACCCGGTCAATGCCGATCTCATCGCCCTTTACCGCGCCTACCAGGACCACCTGATTAAGCGCGGTCTGTATGACGAGCCGGGCGCCTTCTGGGAAGCCCGAGCGCTCCTGCGGGACGGCAAGCGGCGACCGCTGGATCGCGTCAGCCTTCTCCTCCTGGATGGCTTCAGCGAGCTGACCACGACCCAGATGCAGGTCTTCGAGGACCTGGCCGCCCACGTCGAGCGTTGTGTGGTCGGTCTCTCTACCGAGGCCGCGCAGGACAGCGACCTGTTCGCAGTTCCTCGTCGGACCTTGGGGCGTCTCCTGTCCCTGGAGGGTGCAAGGGTCGAGTGGCTTGAGCCTGAGCCGGATACCTCGGCGCTCCAGGGCATCCGCAGCGCCCTCTTCCGGTTCGACGGTCGGCGGGACCTCCGCAGCGACGCCTCTCTTCGTCTTCTGGGCGCTCCCGGCGTCGTGCCGGAGGTGCGTCGTCTTGCTCGCGAGATCAAGAGTCTTCTGCTGGAGGGCACGCCGCCCTCGGAGATCGCAGTCGTCCTGCGCGATCCCGACACCTACGCCGTCGCCCTTCGCGACGTCTTCTCCGAGTATGGTCTGCCCTGCGCGATCACCCACGGCGAGTCGCTCAGCGCCCGCCCGGTGGTGCAGGCGGTTCTCGACCTCCTTCATGTGGTGGCCGACGACTACCAAGCCGCGGACGTCGCCAAGCTGGTGGGCAACAGCTACGTGAGCTCCTCCGAGCTGCTGTCCGACCAGGCGATCACGCCCGATGACTTCGAGGCCTGCGTTCTCGCCGCTCACATTCTCGGCGGAGGCGGCACCTGGGCCCGACAGTTCAAGGTCTACCAGAGTCGCCTGGCGGCGGAGAGGGATCGTGCCCTGCAGGCCGAGGCGGAGGAAGACGAGGAGAACCGACCCCGGTCCCCGTCGGCGATCGAGGCGGAGGTCAGGAGAGCCGAAGCGGCGGCCACGCTGTTTGATTCCCTGCGCCGAGTCTTGTCGCCGCTGGAGCGCTCACAGCGCCTGTCGTCGGCAGTAGCCGCCCTGGTGCAGGCCGTGACGACTCTGGGGATCCTCGAGGGCGTCAGGAACGCGCAGCACGACCTGCACGAGATCGCCCGCGACCTGAGCGCACTCGAGCTGCTCTTCCAGGGACTGCGGGAGATGGCCGAGACGGCCGGCGAGATGGGCACCGATCCCGTGGTGAAGCCCGCTGACCTCCTGGCCCATCTACGTGACTACTGCTCGGAGAGTCGCCTGTCCGACGGTCGCTCCTTCGACCAGGCGGTCAGTGTGCTGGATGCCTATGAGGTCCGTCAGTTGCGCTTCCGGGAGGTCTTTCTGCCCGGTCTCATCGAGGGTAGCTTCCCTCGGGCCCGTCGTCAGGAGCCCTTCTACCACGACGATGCCCGGCGTCGTCTCAACGCCGGCAGCCTCGTCCTCGAGGAGTGCCTGCCACAGCAGAGCGAAGAGAGCTACCTGCTGTACACTGCACTGAGCTGCGCTACCCGGCGGGTATGGCTCAGCTACCCGACCAGTGACACCCAGGGCCAGCCGCTGCTGCGCTCGCACTATGTGGACGAGGTCTTGTCGCGCTTCGAGCCGGGTTGCGCACCGCAGCCCGAGCTGGCGCGACTGTCCGAGATCGTCGCGTCACCGGGAGAGCTGGCTTGCACTCGTGAGTTGCTGGAGGCCGCCGCCCTTGATGAGAACCTCGCTCCTGTAGCCCGAGAAGTCGCGGCTGACCGCTGGAGTCACGTGCAGCGGGCCGCGGCCGTCGAGCGCCAGCGCGACTCCCTGCACGCGCCGGGAGTGTTTGAGGGTGTACTCCCGAGCCTCGAGGCCAAGGCTACCGTCCGTGGTCTCTTCGGTGTTGACCACAAGTTCAGCGCCAGTGCCATGGCCTGCTACGGCAACTGCCCGCTGAGCTTCTACTTCGCGGACGTGCTCCAACTCTCGGCACTGGAAGAGCCCACGGAGGAGGCCCAGGCGCTCGATCTTGGCCTCATCACCCACCGGGTTCTGCGCAACTTCTTCCGAGAGCGCCAGCACGGCACCGACAACTTCCGGCCGCTCACCAGCGACGAACTGGAGGCTGAGACCGAGCGGCTCACAAGCTTGGTCGGCGCAGTCTTCCGCGAGTGGGACACCCGTGGACTCGTCGGTCACGCTCGCCTGTGGGAGATCACCCGGCAGGAGGTCGAGCAGGACCTCCAGGAAGTCTTGCTCTTCGAGGCCAGGCACAACGAGGACCCCAAGGGCACGCCGCGCGCCGTCTGGGGAACGGAAATCGAATACGGAGAGGCGTCACCCTTCACTCTGGGCGAGGGCGAAGATGCACTCCTGCTCCACGGGCGGATCGACCGCATTGATGTGATACCGGGCACGGAGCCCTTGCAGTTCGTGCTCCTCGACTACAAGCGCGGACAGGGCGAGTCACCAGCCGCCATCCAGCACGGCGTCAGTTTCCAGCTTCCCCTCTACTACCTGGCCGCACGAAGGACCGCCTTCGAGGGCCTGGAAGCTGAGGGTTCCTGGTGGGCCTACTACCGGGTTGCACATCCGGTGGAGTTCAAGTACCGAGCCGGCCAGGAAGCGAACCGGAACACACCGCCGATCGCCGATCTGGTTGATGCTGCCGTGTGGTACCTGGTGCACCACGTGGCGGCCCTTCGGCGGGGCGAGTTCCCAGTGATCCCCGCCACCGAGTGCGACCACTGCGACTTCAAGAACATCTGCCGCTTCAAACGCCAGAGCGCAGCCCGCAAGCGCGAGGCCTGGGAGGCGCTGCACGCATGACACCGAACCTGCGCCAACCTGCCGACCATGAGGCCCGCCTTCAGGCCACGGAGGGCATCGATCGCGACCTGTTCCTCGACGCCGGCGCCGGTGCCGGGAAAACCAGTCTGCTGGTCAACCACTACCTGCATATCCTTGAGGCCACGCCGAGCCTGAGCCCGCACGACATCATCGCCGCGACCTTCACCAAGAAAGCGGCGGGCGAGATGAAGGAGCGGCTCCGCGGGAAGTGCCGGGAGCTCGCAGCCCACGAGAACGGCGACCGTTGGCGTCGAGCCGCCCGGGAGCTGGAGACCGCTCCCATCGACACCATCCACGGCCTCTGCAGTCGCTTCCTCCACGACAGCGCAATCGCCGCCGGTCTCGACCCCGGCTTTGGCGTCATCGAGGGCCCTGAGCAAGCCCTGCTGCTGGAGAAGTGCGTGCGTCGTTGCCTGCTGTCGCGGCTGGATGCCAACGTGAGCACTGCCGCCGAGATCGTCGCCGACCGACGTCTCGACGGCGCCTGCACGACCGTGGTGTCGCTCATCGACCAACGAGCGCGCTACGGATGGCTGTGGCAGGAAGGCTCCGTCCACCTTGACGCCGAGGCCCTGTGGAAGTCCTGGTGCGACGCCCTGCCTCAGCAGCAGGGGGAGGCTCTCTCCGAGCTGGTCGCCTCGCCCGAGTGGGCCGACGCGACCTCTGAGCTGGAGAACTGTACCGGTGCCGACCCGAAGGACAAGCTCGAACAGATCCGCCTCGGCATCCTGGGGCGGGTGCGCCAGATCGAGGACGTGACCAAGACCATCGCCGAGAGGTTCGAGCTGCTGCCCCATCTCGGCAAGGGGAGCACCAATGCCGGTCAGAAGGGGCTGTGGCCCAGCGAAGAGGCACTTGCTCGTGCGAAGGCCTGCATCAAGCAGTTCACCAACAGCGCCGAGGGCTTGGTCCGTCAACGTGTCGACGAGGTGCGTAAGCTCGAGCTTCTCCCAGAGCACGAGCGGCTGGCCGGCCTCACCGCAGCCCTGATGACGGAGACCGCGGCGGCTGCCCAGGCCTACGAGGAGGCCAAGCAGGACCTCGCGGTCCTCGACTTCACCGACCTCCAGATACGGGTTTCCGAGCTCTGGGACCGGCGGCCCGAGATCCTGGCTCAGTACCAGTCGCGAATCCGCCACGTGCTCCTTGACGAGTTCCAGGACACCGACGATCTGCAGATGAAGATCCTGTGGCCGCTCGCCGACCGCGGCGCACACCGCTTCGTAGTTGGCGACGTGAAGCAGTCCATCTACCGCTTCCGCAACGCCGACGTCACCGTCTTCAACCGCACGCGCGACAGGATGACCGAGGCCGATCCGCGATCCCTGGAGAGGCTGACCGTGAACTTCCGCTCCAGGCCCGCCCTCATCGCCTTCTTCAATGACCTGTTCTCCCACGACGCCGTGATGGGCTCCGAGCGCAAGGAGGAGTACGAGGCCTTCTATGAGCCGCTGACGAGTCACCGTGAGGTCCCGGAGGAGCAGGCCGTCGAGTTCCACTTCCTGGTCGGCGACAAGGACTCCGCTGACGGATCGGGGAGCCTGGCGGAGCGGATGCGAACCCTCGAAGCGGAGCGTCTGGCCCGTCGCCTGCGCGATGCGGTGGAGCAGGGCGAGTTGTTGGTGGCGACGCCGGGTGACGACGGCACGGAGGTCGCCCGGCCGGTGCGCTATGGTGATTGTGCTGTGCTGTTCCGCGCCACAACCGACCTGGGCATCTACGAGCAGGCCTTGCGAGATCAGCACGTTCCCTATCATGTCCTGTCCGGTCGTGGGTTCTTCCGACGCCAGGAGGTGCAGGACGTCCTCAACTGCCTGCGGGCGGTGGAGAACGGTCAGGACGAGGTCGCGCTGGTCGGTACCCTTCGCGGGCCCCTCTTCGCGCTCAGTGACGAGACCCTCTTCTGGCTCAGTCGCCTTCCGGGAGGCTGGTGGGAGCGTCTGCAGATGGCCGGCGCCGGTATCGCCACCCACGGCTCGGAGGTGGACTGGCGGCCGCCCTTGTCCCACCTCAGCGAGGCCGAGGGGCGCAAGGTAGTCTTCGCGGCAGACAGTCTTCAGCGCCTTCGCACCCTCAAGAACCGCCTGCGACTGTCACAGCTTATCAGTGAAGTCCTCGAGACCACCGGTCTGTCGGCCACCCTTGCCGGCCTGTTCAATGGGCCCCAGATGGTCTCGAACCTGCGCAAGCTCGCCGAGATTGCAGCCCAGTACGAGCGCTCCGGCGACTACAGCCTGCGCGACTTCGTGGCCTACCTCAACGAGATGGACCTCCGTGAGGAGCGCGAAAGCGACGCTCCCGTCGCGGAGGAAGGCAGTGACGTCGTCAAGCTGCTCACGATCCACTCCGCCAAGGGCCTGGAGTGGCCGGTCGTGATCGTGCCGGACCTCGCCCGCAAGTCCACGCACAACCAACTCCCGGGCGCCATCACGCTCCGCCTACACCCCAAGCTCGGCCTCGTAGCGCGAGGGCACAGGGATGAGAAGGTTGAGTGGCCGCCACAGGCACAGCTCCTTCAGCGGCGCAATGAAGACGAGGACCTCGCGGAGTTGCGACGACTGTATTACGTGGCCTACACCCGGGCGCGGGATCACCTGATCCTGTCGGCCGGGATTGCCGACAAGTCCCGGGACAAGGCCAAGGACCCCGTCGCCTGGATCTGCGACGCCCTGGGCATCCGCCTCGACGAGCCCACAGACTCGGTCATCACCGGCCCGGGCTGGCAGGGCCGACTGCAGATCCTGCAGCCCCTCGGCGAGACCGAGGCAACCTCGTCGCCGGAAGCCTCATCGCCGTCGCCGGAGGAACCAGCCAAGACCGCTGCACCGCCGGTTACTGATCTGCGGCCTGTCCTGGCGCGTTGTCGGCAGCTAGAGCCCGACCATGCCGCCAAGCACAGGTTCCATGCCACCGAGCTGACCACTTACAGCCTCTGTCCGCGGCGGTATGCCCTGCGCTATCTGTTGGGTGTCCCGGAAGAGGCGCCTTGTGCCCCTTCCTTTGCACCCGACGAGGCACTCTCTCCCATCGAACTAGGCGAGATCGTCCACCGGCTCCTGCGAATCGTGGGCAGCGGAGGCAAGGACCGCCTGGAGACTGTGCTTGCCGAGGGTCTTGCGCTGGATGCACCCCTGGCACGGAGGGCCCGACTGAGCATGGACCACCTGCGCGGTCTGGTGGAAAGATACCTGGAAAGCGACCTCTACGCAGACCTCGTAGCACCGGCCCAGCGTTTGCGCACGGAGATGACGCTTCTGTTCTCCGTGCCGGACCCACCCGTCTTGTTCGAGGGCAAGGTGGATGCGCTGGTCGAGGACGCCCAGGGCCACCTGCACTTGCTCGACTTCAAGACCGGCCGGCACAATCCGGAGGCGGAGAGTGAGCACCGGCTCCAGCTTGGCCTGTACTGCGCCGCCGTGCAGTCTGTGGGCACGGGGAACCTTGACTCGGCGACCATTGTATACTTAAGTGATGCGGGGCTTCAGCTTGCGAAGTGTGACCCCGTAGCGACCGCTCGGGAGGCCCTCGACCGGGGTCTCGAGGCCGTCCGGGGGATCCGTCGCGGGAGCTTCGGGAAGGTCAGCGACGACCGCTGCACGCTTTGCCGCCTTCGCTGGGCCTGTGAGGGTCGCGAGCTGGTCTGAGCCGGTCGCGAGTTCCGGCTCTGTTCAGGCAACCTGAGATGAACTCACCCCTGGGATACGCCCTGGAAGGGGACAAAGCATGTACCGAGGGACCCACCACCGTCCAGCCCTACGCAGGTTGCGCTATCAATCGAGCACTCTCCTTGCGGCAGCGGCCTTCTGTATCCTGGGTCTGTCCCTGAGCGGCTGCAAGGATACGCCAACGACGGAGTCGTCCGTGGCCAAGGCTCAGGCGGCCGTCGCGAAGCAGCCGACACCGGCCAACTACCTGGCCCTGGGCAACGCCTATATCGACCAGAAGGCCTACAACGACGCCTACGTGGCCCTCAAGAAGGCGGCCGAGTTGGCGCCCAAGGACGCCGAGATCGCCTACAAGCTATCTGAGGCTAACCTGTACCTTGCCGACGCAGACAACGGCATCAAGATGGCTCAGGCGGCCATCGCCATCAACCCTAAGCAGGCCAAGTACTACGACCTGCTCGCTCGTCATCTGCTGCTCAAGGGCAAGCCTGCCGAGGCAATCCCCGAGCTGCAGAAGGCCCTTGACCTGGACCCGCGCGACCCGTCGCCCCGACTGAACATGGTCAGCGCTCACCTGCTCAACGGTGACAAGAAGATGGCCCTCGACGCCGCTCGCGACGCGGTCGGTGTGGCCCCGGACAATGCGCCGGCTCACACGGTCTATGGTGAGCTTCTGGATCAGGCCGGGCGCCGCAAGGAGGCCGCGGACCAGTTGCGTACGGCGGTCCGCCTCGACGACAAAGACGCCCGACCTTTCCTCGTTCTCTCCACCCTCCTCATAGCCGATCCCAATAGCCTCGAGGAGGCCCGAACGGTCGCCAAGAAGGCCGCCGAACTCGACCCCGGGGACGGCACTGCCGCTACTGTCGCCGCACTTGCCCTGTACCGCATGGGCAAGCCGACAGAGGGCCTGCGCGAGATGGACACCGCCGTGCGAGCCAATCCGCGCAACTTCCGCATCTGGCTCCTGATGGCTCGTCTGCTCCGGGAGCAGGGCCAGACGGATATGGCCAAGGTCGCCCTTCAGAATGCCTATCGCACCGCGCCGCGCGTACCACTCACTCCGGAACAGCGGCAGAAGGTTCGTGAGGAGGCGTCCAAGGCGGGCAAGACCAAGGACGGGCGTCCTGTGGCCATTGACGTCGGGAAGGTCCTCGGCGACATGCCGCAGGGCAACGCCGGCACAGGCGGCCCCTCCGAAGCCGCGAACTCGACCACAGCAGGGGGCACGCCGTGATGACCTTGCGTTACCTGTCTCGCGCCGACGTTGAATCGCTGTCCCTGGGCATGGACCGGGTCATCGAAGCCGTTGAGACCGGCTTCCGCCTCAAAGGCCTCGGCCAGACCCAGATGCCACCCAAGATCGCCATCCGTCCACGCGGCGCAGGGACCTTCCTGCACGCCATGCCCGCCTATGTCGGGGGCGAGCTTGACACCGCTTGCGTCAAATGGGTAGGCGGCGCGGATGACAACTACAAGCTTGGTCTGCCGACCATCAGCGGCCTGCTCGTGGTCAACGACCCGCAGACCATGTTCCCACTGTGCGTGATGGACTGCGGCTGGGTGACCGCCATGCGCACCGGTGCGGCCAATGCAGTCGCCATGAAGTACCTGGGGCCGACGGACCCCGCCGAGGTTTCGGTCCTCGGCTGCGGGGTCCAGGGGCGAGGCAACCTCCTCGCCATGGCAACCCAGTTCCCGTCGATCCAGCGCTGCCGGATCTGGGACCCCAACGACCAGGCTGCGGACGCCTACCTCCGCGAGATGTCGGAGCGAGTCGCTGTTCAGATCGACGTGGTCTCCTCGCCCGAGGAGGCCGTGCGTGGCGCCGACCTGATCGTCACGGCCGGTCCGAGTCCCAAGGAGCCGACTCCCCATCTGCACCTCGATTGGCTCAAGCCCGGTGCCATGGCCGCACCGGTGGACTACGATGGTGCCTGGTGCCCTGAGGTAATGCAGGGCGTCGACCGCCTGATCACCGACGACATGGGCCAGATGGACTACTATCGCCAGCAGGGCTACTTCAAGACGACGCCGATGCCCTACGCCGACCTGGGTGAGATCGTGGCCGGCAAGAAGCCGGGACGCGAGCACGCCGAGGAGCGCACCATGTCCATCTGCATGGGCATCGCCGTCGATGACTGCGTCACGGCAGACCTTGTCTACCGTCTCGCCCTGGAGAAGGGCGTCGGCACGGACCTGCCTCTCTGATCCCTGCGTGCTTCCCTCCGCAATCGTGTAACGAACGCCGGGTGGCTTGGTTTCCGTCACCTGGCGTTATCGTCTTCGTCCAGAGGTCAACCACCCTCTCATGACGAAGGTATACAGGCCGAGGAATCAGGCCTCTTCTGACTTGCCTGCAGGAGGACGACATGGCCAGCGCTGCGGAGGACGCCCTGCGCGAACTGCAGTTGCAGATCACCTTGCGAGACCGACAGATCGCGGCCATGAGCCGTATGGCCGCCGAACTGAGCGCAGTCACCAAGCTCGCTCAGACCGTCGAGGAGGCTCTCCAGACGAGCCTCGAAGTGGTGGACGCCAGGGCCGGCTCCATCCTCCTCCACGACGCCACGAAGGACAAGCTGGTCTTCCGCCACGTGGTGGGCGAGAAGGCGGCGGAGCTCATTGACGTCGAGATCGACGTCGGCCAGGGCATCGCGGGAGCGGTGTTCCAGTCCGGTGAGACACGTGTGAGCGAGGACATGAGCAAGGAGCGCGAGCACCTGCGCGACTTCACCGAGCGCATCAACTTCCAGACCGTCAACATGGTCACGGTGCCCCTCAAGAGCTTCGGCGGCCACTGCATCGGCGTCCTCCAAGTACTCAACAAGTCCGATGGTCACTTCGACGGCCACGACGTGGCGACCCTCGAGATCCTCGGAGCACAGATCGCCTCCGCCATCGAAGCAGCGCGACTCCAGGAGGAAGCACGTCTCGCCCAGGTAGTGCAGTTCATCGGCGACATCAGCCACGACGTCAAGAACATGATCACCCCTGTCCAGACCAGTGCCGAGACGCTCCAGCTGATCGGCGAGGATACCTTCTCCGCCTTCGACGACGCCCTCGGCAAGGCGTCCTGTGACGAAGCCGCCCACAACGCGCTTGAGGGCAGCGTGCAGGAGCTTCGCGACCTGCTGCCCGAGATGCTCGACCTGGTCCTCGACGGAGCCGACGCCGTGCAGCAGCGGATGGCCGAGATCTCCGCTGCCGTCAAGGGCATCATCTCCCAGCCTTCCTTCGAGAAGGCCGAGATTGCCGAGGTCGCCCAGCGTGCCGTCGGATTCCTTGCCCACCAGGCCGAGAAGGCCGAAGTGCGTCTTGCAGTCGAAAGCGTCGGGCAGATCGCGCCCTTCGCCATCGACAAGAAGCAGATCTACAACGCGATCTATAACCTCGTCTTCAACGCGCTCGGCGCCTGTGCCCCGGGAGCCTCCATCACGCTTCGCATCTCGGCACAGCCCGAGGGCAGCTTCCCGGAGGGCGGCTACTGCCAGGTTGACTGCGTCGACACGGGCTCCGGGATGCCTGAAAACGTGCGCAAGAAGCTCTTCACCGACGATGCCATCAGCACCAAGCCCATGGGCACCGGACTCGGAACGCGCATCGTCAAGAACGTGGTGGATGCCCATCAGGGCACCATCTGGGTCGAGAGCGAGGAAGGCAAGGGCACAACGATCAGCTTCCGCATCCCGCTTGACCTGAAGGAGACGAAGCCTGCGGAGAGTTAGGCTGCTCCCGGGCCATCCACAGAGACAACTCACCATCGACCACTCAGGAGACCACTGTGACAGCTTTCGAATACTTCAACCCCGTTCGCATCCTCTTCGCGGAGGGTGCTCTGGACCGCCTCGGCGAGTGCATGAAGCCCACTGACCATCACGCGCTATTGGTGACCGGCACCAGCGCCGCTCGCAAGTTCGGCTACCTGGATCGCGCTCTGGCGCAGTTGTCCCAGCGGGGCGTCCAGGCGACCGTCTACGACGCCGTTCCGCCCAACCCGACGGACACAGTGGTGGACGAGGGCGCACAACTCGCCCGCGAGGCCGGCTGCGATGTGGTGGTTGGTCTCGGCGGCGGAAGCGCCATGGACTCGGCGAAGGCCATCGCTGTCGCTGCGCCGCATGACCTTCCGGTCCGCGCCTTCCTTACCCCCGACGAGAAGGGCAAGGTCCGCGTGCCGACCGACCGGACGCTGCCCATCGTCTGCATCACCACCACCGCCGGAACGTCCTCTGAGCTCACACCCTTTGCCGTGGTGACCCTCAACGACACCCGCGACAAGACGGCCATCCGCGACGATCGCGTCTACCCGCGCGCCGGCATCTGCGATCCCGAGCTCACCTACAACGCTCCGCCGAGGACCACGGCAGCGACCGGCGTCGACGTGTTGTGCCATGCCGCAGAGGCCTACCTTTCGCTCAACGCCCAGCCTGTGACCGATCTGGCCTGCCAGGAGGCCATCCGTCTGGTCGGCGAGTTCCTGCCGCGTGCGGTCGACAACGGGATGGACAAAGAAGCGCGCCACAACATGTCACTGGCTAACTACTTCGCTGGAATGGGTCTGTCCAACTGCGGCGTCAGCATGCTGCACGCTCTGGAGCATCCCGTCAGCGGACACTACCCGCAGGTTGCCCATGGTGAGGGCCTCGCCGCCATGCTGGTTGCCTACATGAAGGCCAGTTGCGAGTTCATGCCCGAAAGGGCTGCCCGCGTGTCGCAGCTCCTGGGTGGCCCGGCAGAGGCCTGCGAGGCACCTGCCACCTGCGCCAGACTCCTTGAGCGTGTCGGCATGGACCACTCGCTGGCTCACTTGGGCGTCACCGAGGAGATGCTCGAGACCCTGGCCAGGGACGCTGCCCGGTACATGGCCGGAGCCCTTAGTCACGCTCCGGGGACCCCGGCGCACGAAGAGTTGATGCAGGTTCTCAGGGTCAGCCTCCAGTCCGCCTGACAAGCAGAGCCTTCAGCCTGCCACGCCAGGGGTGATGCCGCCCAATGCCCACCCGGATAGCCGAGCGTCCTGACCTGTCCCACATCCTTCCGCACCTGGTGTTGCCGGCGCTCCTGGCCCTGTTCCTGCTGCTGTGGGCGAAGCGTCGCGGGGCAAGCTGGACACAGGTGCAGATGTCCTTTGGCGCCGCAATGTTTGCCGCCTTCCTCACGGCCAGCGGCTGGATCTACTCGGCCTACCTGAGCGGACAGAGGCTGAATGCCCTGCTCGTGCTCTGCTCGCAGCTCCTTGTGGGTGCTGCCTGCGGCTTTCTCGTGTTCTTCGGTACGATGCCAATCGATCAGGACCTTCCCGAACCCCCAACGCAGGGACCCTCGCTGAGGTGATTGTGTCATGCAGTTGGCCGCCATTACACACCACGCTCCGACCGCACCGGAGGGCATCCGTGCCCTTGGCGCAGCCGGTGCTACCGCCGTCGAGATCTTCCTTGCCAGCAAGTCGCACTTCGACCCGACCGACCCCGCGCAGGTTGAGCAGGTCAAGCAGGCACTGGCTGAGACCGGCCTCACACCGGCCGTCGCTCACCTTTGCTTTGGCCCTTCCTTCGATATCTCCACCCCCGAGGAGGCTGTGCGCGAGAGGATTCTGGAGGCCCTCGTCCACGAGATGCGCGTAGCGGCCGGCCTGGGCTGCATCACCGCTATCCTCCATCCGGCCTCGCGCTGCGAAGACCCGAAGGCCTTCCAGGCGCGCCTTCTCGTCGCCGCTCAGTCCCTCAAGCAGCTCATGCCGGTCGCAGAGGACCTTGGCCTCGACATCGCCGTCGAGAACATGCTCCCGCGGAACCCCGGCGCCCATATCGAGGACCTTCTCGCCCTGCTGGAGGCTGTTCCCTCACCGCGCCTGGGCTTCTGCTGCGATACCGGGCACGCTTTCATCACCGGCGTCCCGGTGGATGAGATGATCCGCGGCTTCGGTGACCGCCTCTTCGCCGTCCACTGGCAGGACAACGACGGCAGCGGCGACCAACATGTCATCCCCGGCAAGGGCGCCATGGCCTGGGAGCCCTTCTACGAGGGACTGGAGGCCGTCGGCTACTCGCGTCCAATCACCCTTGAAGCAACCAACGGTACAATGATCCTGTCGGAGTTCGTCCGTCTTGCCCAGCTTGCCCTTGACGAGCGTCGCGGGCTGTACGTCTAGCGCCGTCGGTGACCGCCCACTTCCGCCCAGAGGAGAAAGCGTCATGAGACACCTTTTGGTTGTCCTGCTGCTTGTCGGAACTTGCGCCCTTGCCTGGCCGCTGACGAACATGATCCCCAACGGTGGCCTGGAGCTGGACGACAACCAGGACGGCATCGCCGATGGGTGGAGCTCGCAGGTCCACACGGATCAGGGCGCCCAGGGCGGTTTTGCCATCGATACGGCGGTGAAGCACAGCGGCGCTGCCTCTCAGCGCATCGATCACACCTCGGACAACTCCGGCTGGGTACGCGTCAGCCAGGAGCCCCTTGCGGCGCGGACCGAGACCCTCTATCGGCTCAGTGGCTGGGTCAAGGCCGAGGCGCCCTACAATGTCACCCTGTACGAGTTCCGCTCCGGCGGCCTTGCCTACCTCAGCGACGTTTCGCTGACTGGCGGCAAGGACCCGGCCTGGCGTCCCTTCACCAAGACCTTCACCACCTCCCGCGACGCCAGCCACTTCAAGATCTCCCTTGTCGCCCAGGGCCGGGGCTCGGTTTGGTTCGACGACGTCTCCCTGGTGATGGTCACCGAGCGTCCGCGGATCAAGGCCCCTCGGGTCGCAGCGGCCCCGGTTCTCGACGGCGATCTCTCTGACCCGATCTGGCAGTCCGCCTCCCTTGCGACCGACTTCATGCCCCTCGGTGGCGGTGGCGAGTTGGCTCCGGTGCAGACCACAGCCTATGTCGCCAGCTCTGCCGACGCCCTGCACCTCGCTTTCCGTTGCGAGGAGCCGAGTGTCGCCAGTCTCCATCGCGAGAGCACTACGGACTCCGACCCGGTCTGGAATGACGACTGTGTTGAGGTCTTCCTGGATACCGAAAACGACGGCGTCGGCTACCTGCACCTCGGCGTCGGAGCCGGTGGCGGCAAGACTCAGGAGCGAAGGGCCGGCAAGCAGTGGTACACCGACTGGTACTCCTGGGGAGCAGCCGGCGGCGGCGAGGCTCCGCCCTGGTCGTCAGCGGTCAAGGTAGGCGCAGACGCCTGGTTCGTGGAGATCACGCTGCCCTTCGACAAGCTTGGCGGCGCACCCCGTGCCGGCAAGACCTGGGGCGTGCAGTTCTGCCGCACCCGACGGGCCTCGGGCAAGGAGGAAGACTCGACGTGGACCTACGTGGACGGCGACAAATATGCGCGTCCCGACCGGTTCGGCACTCTGGTCTTCACCGCTCCGCCTTCGACCCCGGCGACCCTTGTCCGGCGTGAGACCAACGCCGACCGCTACGGGCCCGTGATCGTCCCGCAGCCTACCTCCGTGCAGTGGGCGACCGGAGTCTTCCGTCCGACTACTCGCACTCGCCTGCGGATTGCCGACGCCTCTCAGCGACCGGAGGCCGAAGTGCTCCAGGCCGATCTGCAGAGCCGCTATGGTCTCCGTGTCCCCATCGTCGAAGGCAGGGCCCGTCGAACTGCCGGGACCATCGACCTCGCTGCCGAGGTGGACACTTCAGTCCCGGCCGGTGACGAAGCCTACAGCGTGCGTGTCACCCCGCAGGGCGTTCAGGTTGCAGCCCGGACGCCGAGGGCCAGGCTCTATGGCGTCGAGACTCTGCGCCAGATGCTCGCCGACGATGCACAGGGACCCTTCCTGCGCTGCGGCACCATCAACGATGCACCCGCGATGCAGTGGCGCGGCTGGCACATGGTCGGACCCTTGGCCGCCGACTTGGCCGCCTACAAGCAGATGGTCGACACCCTCGCGCTGCTCAAGTTCAACACCATCGTCTGGGAGGTCAACGGTCGGCTCCAGTATGAGACCCACCCGGACATCGCCGCCGGCGGGTCACCCACGAAGGCTCAGCTTCGCGAGCTGGTCGAATACGCCAAGTCGCGACACTTCGAGGTGATCCCGCAGTTCGCAAGCTTCTCACACTTCGAGTTCGTCCTGGGGCTCCCCAAGTATGCCTCGCTCGCGGAGAGCCAGCAGACCGTCAAGGGCTTCCGCAGCCGTTACAACTACTGCCCCTCGAACCCGGCGGTGTACCCGCTGGTCTTCGACCTCATGGGCGAGCTCACTGACGTCTTCCAGCCCCGGTACTTCCACATCGGGCACGACGAATCGAGCTTCGACGACATCGGCGTGTGCGACCGCTGCAAGACCAAGGACCCCTGGCAGCTCTGGGCCGACGACGTGAACAAGCTCGACGAGTGGATCAAGCAGCACGGCATGCGCACGATCCTGTGGGGCGACCAGTTCCTGCCCGAGCACAACGGTGACAAGCCCTTCTTCACCGCCCGTGCCACGGATCTCATCGCCAAGGACATCCTCGTCTTCGACTGGCACTACAGCCCGAACCACAACTACGACTCCACCATCGGCTACTTCAAGCAGCATGGGTTCGAGGTCGTGGGTTGCCCCTGGTACGAGCCGGTGAACGTCTACGCCTTCGCCTCAGCCGCCCATCGCAACGGTATCCTTGGCTTCTGCGGCACAACCTGGACGGGCGTGTCGAGCACCATGCGCTCCACGCCTCACCTGCCGGCGGCCTGGGTCACCGGTGGCGAGAACGCCTGGTCACCTGACCGGCCACCCATCGCGAGTTTCACCTACCAGCCGGTGCCGGAGTTCAACCATCTGTGGTCTCTGTCCGCGCCGGCTGCGCCACGAGCCTTCCGCCTGCTTGACCTGTCCCCCTACTGCACCACTCGCACCGTGGACAGCGAACGGCGCGATGGCTGGATGGGCGAAGGCCCCCAGCAGGACCTGCGCAATCTCCCGAGCGGCCGCCTCTGGGTCGGGGATGTCCCCTTCGTGATCACCGACTCTGCCGCCAATGACCGCCGCAACTGCATCATGCTCGCCGACCAGACGACCGTCCCCGGCGGATACCCGGAGCAGGTCGACGAGATTGCGGTGGGCCTCAAGACCCCGGCCCTGTACTTCCTGCACACCTGCAGCATCCCGGCAGGCCGTGAGCGCCAACTCTACGCCACGAAGAACCCGAAGCGTCTCGGAACCTATGTCGTCACCTACGAGGACGGCAAGGAGCTCAAGATCCCGCTGGACTACCAGGCCAACATCAACGACTGGAACTCCCAGCGTGGTCCGGCTCAAGCGATCGGATTGTGGGAGGGCAAGACACTAGGGGGTGCACTGGTGACCCTTGGCGTAGTACAATGGGCCAACCCCCGTCCGGAGGTCACAATCCGCAGCATCGACTTCGTCTCGGCGATGTCAACCGCACGTCCCGTGTTGCTGGCAATCACCGCAGCAGGTGAATGAATGACGCGACGTATCCTCAACAGCCTCCTGTGGGCAACCGCGATCGTTGCCACAGGCTCTGTGCTCGTCCTGTATGACCCGGCC